>CAZNHI010000115.1:0-6951 GCA_964572535.1 uncultured Dehalococcoidia bacterium | reverse complement strand
CTCGTCGGGCTCATAACCCGAAGGTCGGGGGTTCGAATCCCTCTCCCGCCACCAACAAACAAAGGGCCTCGGAATTCGAGGCCCTTTCTTTTCGTGCATCTTATTTCGGATGAGATGCAGGGGAGCCGCGGTGGTGCCAGTCATGAGCTATCCGAGCACCTCGGCTCCGTACTCAGCCGCGCGGGCCAGGACAACGTCGAAGTCGACCTCGACGGAACCCGGAACCGGGGGCGTCAACGACTTCGCGGGCGTGCTCGTGGCCCTGATGAACCCTTCAAACCCGGCGGGCGAGAAGATCATCAGGAGCTTGGCGCTCGGAGATTTCACCTGGTACCGGTGCGGAACATCTCTCGGCCCGAACACGAAGGAGCCGGGCCCGGCCTCATACGCGGCGCCGCCTATCTCGACTGTCAGCTCACCCTCGAGGACGTAGAAGGCTTCGTCCTCACGATGATGAACGTGTAACGGCACTAGGCCTTCCGGTGTCGCGTAAACCTCCGCGATTGAGTACTGGCCGCCGCTGGTTTCGCCCGTCGCTTTGAGGAGCGTAAGCTCCCCCATCCAGATCAGCGCCTCGTCGTCGATATTCAGGCTGGGACTCCGGTCGATATGTTGCATGATAAGCCTCCTTCAGCAGTCAGCATCGAGTCTGGCCATAGGGCGGCATAGTCCAAGATCTGGACTGCCACGCGAAGTCTGGCTACGATTCCAGAGCTATGTACCTTTATGCCGAGTACTGCCCTCTGGCCGCAACAACTAGCGTGATAGGTGACTACTGGACTCCTTTGATCGTGCGAGAGCTCCTCTTCGGGACCAGCCGGTTTAACCAGCTCGCACGGAACCTCCCCAACATTTCACGAACTTTGCTAGCGAAAAAGCTTCAAGGCCTGGAACGTGCAGGAGTCGTCACGTGTGAACGCCGTGGGCGAACCGACACCTCCTACTCCTTGACGCAGGCCGGCAACGGGCTCCAAGAGATAATCTCCGCGATGAACGAATGGGGCTCGCGGTGGGGGACGCGCGGTCCTTCGACCGCCGAGCCAGACCCCGTGCTTGTCATCTGCATGCTAAAGGACCGGATACACGCCGAAGCACTGCCGGAGAGCCGCGTGGTCCTCGAAGTCACAGCGGTAGGCGAATCCAAGGACGCCCGCGCATGGCTGGTATGCGAGCGCCATGCTATCTCAATGTGCTTCGATCCGCCTGGCTTTGACACAGACCTGTGGGTGAAGGGGAGCGTCGCAGCCCTCTATGAGGTCTGGCTTCAGCACACCTCGATTGACCGCGTCCTCAAGGCTGGCCAAATCCAGGTAGACGGTGAACGCCAGTTGGTCAGGGCCTTTCCCCGGTGGTTCGATTCGGCGGTTGCGGAGGCTATGCCGGCCTGAACTTTGGCAGGGTGATTCTTTCGTTGACGTCTTCGAAGACGACCTCGCAGGCCATGCCGATCTTCACCTTCTCCGGGTCCGGTTCCACGTCGATCAGGTTGGTCGGTAGGCGCACGCCGCTCTCGAGCTCGATGTAGGCGGCGATGTAGGGAGTGGTGCCTGCGAAGGCGGGCATCGGCGCCCGGTGGACGATCGCGAAGGCGTAGAGCGTGCCCTTGCCGGAGGACTGGAACCACTCGGTGTTGCGGGAGAAGCACTTGGGGCAGATGGCGCGCGGGTAGAAGTAGGCCTGCTTGCAGTCGTTGCAGCGCATGAGCCAGAGCTCGTGCTGCTTGGCTTTGGCCCAATACTGCTCCCATTCGGGCTGAATTGTTGGTAGGGGTCGTGGTGGTGGCGCCTGTGTCATGGGTTCGCCTTCCTATCTGATCTGGCATCACGTTTCGCGTGTGCTCTGTGCGGAGGGGGTGCAGAGTACATAGGAACGAGCCGTCTTCTCTGCACTCTGCACTCGTCAGTCGACGCCGAGGATGGCGGTGCCTGCCGAGGAGAGCGAGCCGCCGGAGCCGTTACACAGCGCGATCTTCGGGTTGACGTTGCGTTCGCCGCACTCACCGCGAAGCTGCCGCACCGCCTCGATCACCGTGAAGATGCCGTACATGCCGGGGTGGGTGTAGGAGAGGCCGCCGCCGCTGGTGTTGACCGGGAAGTCGCCGCCGGGGCCGGTGCGCTGATCCTTGACCAGGTCTGGGCCTTCGCCGGGGCCGCAGTAGCCCAGGCTCTCGAGCGACATGAGGACGGTGTAGGTGAACGAGTCGTAGATCATGTTGAGGTCTATGTCGCTGCGCTTGAGGCCCGCCATCTCAAAGGCGCGGTCGCCGGCGACTTTGGCGGGATGCACGGTGAGGTCGGGCATCTGGCTCATCAGCGAGTGGTCGTGGTACTCGGCGGCGCCCAGCACCCAGACGGGCTTCTTCGGCAGGTCGCGCGCGCGGGCCGCGGAGGTGATCACGTAGGCCGCGCCGGCGTCGGTGACCAGGCAGCAGTCCAGCAGGTGGAAGGGCCAGGCGATCCAGCGCGAGTTGTGGTAGTCGTCGAAGGACATTGGCTCGCGCATCATCGCCTTGGGGTTGAGCTGGGCCCACTTGCGCGTCGCGACCGCGATTTCGGCCAGCGCCTGCCGGGTGCGCTCTTCGCCGTAGTCGTGCATGTAGCGGCTGCAGGCGATGGCGTAGTTGATCGGCGCGCCGACGATGCCGTAGGGCGTCTCGAACTGCGGGCCGGGCAGGTTGACGTCGGCGCCGAGTCCGCCGCGGGAGCTGCGGCCGGTCTGGCCGTGCGTGACCAACGCTACCTCGCAGAAGCCGGCGTTGATCGCGGCGATCGCGTGCGCGATGTGCACCACAAAGGAGGAGCCGCCGACGGAAGTGCTATCGGTGTATTTCGGGCTGATGCCCATGTACTCGGCCGTCGCCAGGGTGCTGAAGCCGGCGGTGAACAGCCCGTCGACGTCTTTGGTGGTGAGGCCGGCGTCCGCCAGCGCGTTGTGGGCGGCTTCGGCGTGGTGCTGCAGGGCTGACTTGTTCGGCGTCAGGCCGATCTCGTCAGACTCCGCCGCACCGACGATCGCTACGGTCCGGGAAAGGTCTCTTCTCATGTCTACTCCAGCTAGAACGCCATCTCTTTGCAGTCGGGGGCGACAATCAGCTTCGGTTCGGTGCGTTCCTGCACGTATTCGGGGGTGATTCCCGGCGCCACTTCGCGCAGGACGAGGCCTGCGGGCGTGACTTCGATGAGCGCGAGGTCCGTGACGATCTTGGTGACGCAGCGGGCCGCGGTCAGCGGGTAGTCGCACTTGTTGAGGATCTTGAGGCCGCCGTCGCGGGTGACGTGCTCCATGACCACAATCAGCTCCGGCACGTTGGTGCAGAGGTCCATGGCGCCGCCCATGCCGCCGGCCGCCATGTAAGGCGCCCACCAGTTCGCCAGGTCACCTCCGGCCGAGACCTGCAAGCCGCCCAATACGACGACGTCCAGGTGGCCGCCCCGCGCCATCGTGAAGGCCGCGAAGCTGTCGAAGATGGCGGAGCCCGGCAGCATGGTCACCGGCTGGCCGACGGCGTTGTAGTAGTACCAGCGGTACTCGTCCTCGGTCGGCTCAGGGCCGTAGCCCAGGAGGCCATTTTCGGCGTGCAGGATGATGCCGGACTCAGGCCTGATGAAGTTCGAAACCTTGACTGGTATGCCCATGCCCAGGTTCACGTACTGGCCCGGACTTAGCATCTGGGCAACCCGCAGCGCCATCAGGTCCTGCGACAGCCCAACGCGCTCCTGGCTGGAGATCTCGCGGCGCCGCCTGCGCTCCACCTCGGCGATCTCCTCTTCACGCGATAGCTCCTGGTTGCGCAGCACGATGCGGTCGACGTAGATGCCGGGAATCTTGACGTCCTCCGGCGCGAAGGTGCCGATGGGCACGATCTCGTCGACCTCAGCGATCGTCACCTTGCTAGCAGCTGCCATAGTCGGGTGGAAGTTGAGCGTCGAGCCGATGCCGGTGAGGTTGCCGGCCTCGTCAGCTTTCTCGGCGCGCACGAAGCCGAAGTCGGGTCGCAGCGCCGCTTCGAGGATGTACTCACGGCCGTCGATTGTGCGGCGCTCTTTGCCATCGGCGACCACGGTATCGACGCCAACGGGAGAGAAGAACGCGGGTATGCCGCCGGCCCCCGCGCGCAGGCGTTCTGTGAAGATGCCCTGCGGCGACGGCTCATAGACCAGCTCACCGGCGCGGATCTGCTCCTCGCTGGCCGCGGCGCGCCGATAGACGGAACCGCCGAACGCGCCAATGAACTTCTTGACCTGCCGGTTCTCCGCCAGCGGTTGGTGGGGGAAGCTGTTGGAGACGATGGTCAGGTTCTTGACCTCGGGACGGCGGGCGAGCGCGTCGCAGAGTGTGATAGGACGGTTCTTGATCGGGCCGAAGCCGCCCATGCAGACCATCGCCCCGTCGAAAACGTCCGCCACGGCTTGATCAGGCGTGCAGATTTGCTTCTTGAACATGTCTTGCCTATCCAGGCCGGCTACCAGGCTGCCGGCAGGTCATTCACCTGGAGTACCCAGGTGCGTTCCAGCTTCTCGATCTGATCCGCCAGGCCGATGCGCTGCAGGATCGTCGCCGCGTCGGAGCCGGGACGGCGGGGCGGGTCGCCGAGACGCATCGGCGTTCGCGACAGTCGTACCGATAGCCCCGGCGCTGTGGTGCTGCCCACGCCTGCGATGGTCTGGGAGACGCTGAGGCCGCGGCGTTTCACGTACTCATCCTGCATCAGCTCGGCCACTGGCACCACCGCCTGCGCGGCGATGCCGGCGTCGCAGAGGCGCTTGACCCAGGTCGCGGCGGTTTCGTGCACGAAGGCGTCAGTCAGCGCCGCCGTCAATTTCGTCGCTTCGAGTCTGGCCACGGCCAAGCCCTCAACCTCATTTAGCCTGGCTGCAGTTTGCGACGTTGCGGCCAGGAAGAACCAGCGGTCGCTCGCCTGGTAGAAGCGGTTCAGGGCACCGGTGCCCAGGGCGCCGTAGCCCCGCGGTTCAGCGGCGACGTGGCCTTTGTACTGAAGCAGGTAGGGCGTCTGTTGGTAGGTGCCCGTCTGGCAGAGCGAGGCCGAGACTTGCTGCCCCTGGCCGGTGCGCAGCCTGTGGTAGAGAGCGAGTGCGGTTCCGAAGGTCGCTAGCGTGCCGGTGCCGATGTCGACAAGGTTGTAGGGGCCGAGCACGGAGGGCGGGTCGTTGGCCCGCTCCATGATCCCGGACACGGCCTGCCCCTGACGTTCCCAGCCGCGTCCCAGCCAGGGGCCGCCTTCGCCGTAGCAGCTGCCGGAGGTGTAGATGACCTGGGGGTTGCGCGCTTTGGCCTCGGCGTAGCCGATGCCGAGGCGCTCCGAGGTTCCGGGCGAAAAGTTCTCGACGATGACGTCCGCCTCCGCGACGAGCTTCCAGTAGACCTCCTGCGCCTCGAACGACTCGAGGTCCAGGAGCAGCGACTGCTTGCCGCGGTTGAGGTAGCCGCCGACGCCAGCCTTGGGGGCGTTGATCTTGATCACGTCCGCGCCGAACTCCAGCAGCAGGCGCCCGCAGGTGGGGCCCGCGAGTGCGACGCAGACGTCCAGCACCTTGATGCCCTGCAGCGGGTGCGCCAGGTCCGGCTCGGTGGCTGGTGCTGCCGCTTGCTGTCGCGGCGTCTCCGCAAGGATCTGGGCTCGGTCGGCGTCTAGCGCGTGGCGCGGACCCTGGGGGCCGCCGGGGGTGGAGAGCAGGTTCGCGGGCAGGCCGGCCATCCAGGTCGGGCCTAGCTCTGGGTCGTCCAGCTGCACGACGGCGCCGATTTGGCGCGCATGCTCAGTCTCGATCCACTCGCTCGTCGAGCGCGCCCAGCCGATCGCCGCGCCGGCGCGATTGCCGATCTCCTCCCACTCCGCGGCGCTCCTGGTCAGGAACAGATCGCGCAGCTTCGCATGCAGGCGCTGGTTGAGCTGCTCGTCACGCAGCTTGACGATGTCCAGCAGATCCGGTTCCCAGGTCTCGGTGAGGCCGGCTTCGCGTGCGAACCAGGTCAGGTGCCGCGCGCTGGAGGTGTCGAACTGGACGTACTTGCCGTCCTGGCAGCGAAAGGCGCCGGAGCCGCGCAGATGGATGGGGCGCGGCGGGTGCAGGCCTCGGTCGTTGACATAAGCACCGGAGTGGCCGATTAGCGTGAACATTGAATCGAACAGCGGCGCCTCGACGATTTGTCCGCGCCCCATGCGGTGCCGCGCGATCAGAGCCATGACGATGCCGGTTGCGCCCAGGAACGCCGCGAAGTTCGAGGCCAGGGGGAGGGCTGAGTAGAAGGGCCGCGTCCAGTCCCACTCAGGCGGCTCCTCGCCGGCCCGCGGGACGCAGTTCTGAGTCGCGGCGTCGATGATGCCCTCCCAGGCCTGCATGCCGGCGCGCGGGTCGTCCCTGGCGAAACCGGGCATCGAGCAGTAAATCAGGCGCGGGTTGCGCTGCGTCATCGCCTCGGCGCCGAGGCCAAGGCGGTCCATGACAGCGGGACGGAAGTTCTCGATCACGGCGTCCGCGCCGTCGATCAGGCGCTGCGCCGCCGCGAGACCGGCAGGGTCCTTAAGGTTGAGGGTGATGCGTCGCTTGCCGCGGCTGTAGAAGGCGTCGGAGGGGTGCTGCCAGCGGGGGCCGTTTGGCGGGTCGACGTGGATCACGTCGGCGCCCTGGTCGGCGAGCATGACGGCGGCCAGCGGCCCGGCGATGTACTGGCCGAAGTCGATTACGCGTACGCCTGCGAGTGCTCCCGCCACCGTGGCCCCCTAGACGCGGACGAACTTCTGGATCTGGTGCCCCGCACATTCGGCGCCGACGCGTCCGGCGCGCACTCCGTACGTACCCGTCACCTCGGCGACGTAGACGCTGCCCTCGGCATCGACGCAGACGCCGTGCGGCGCGATGAAGTTGCCCGGCGCGCAGCGGTTGGCGCTGTCGGCGCCCCAGCGCGTCACCAGCCGCCCCGCGAGGTCGA
>CAZNHI010000114.1:0-6957 GCA_964572535.1 uncultured Dehalococcoidia bacterium | reverse complement strand
ACCCTGGCGCCGTACTTGTTCTATGGCAGGTCGGCCTTCGACCCGTCGCGGGTCAGGTCGCTGGCGCTGCTGGCGCATGAGTTGAAGCACGTGCAGCAGTACCGCGAGCGCGGGCGCGTGGGCTTCCTGGCCAAATACCTCATCGACAAGGCACGCAACGGCTTCAAGTACAACGAGAACCTGCCTCTGGAGAAGGAAGCCTACGCGCTGGAGCGGGAGGTTGAGAAAAAGCTGACGAATCCTTGACGGGACCTGTCCATTGCGCGGGCGGCTGCTCGTCTAGTATTTGAGCAGGCACGGAGCCTGCAGATTCAGAGAGGGAAACCGAGATGAAATACATGCTGCTGCTGTTCAACGAGGAAGCAACGGGGGACATGACCACGGACGCGGCTGCGATGGAGCCGTGGATGAAGTTCGGCGAGGATGCGAAGGCAATCGCCCCGCAGGTGAGCGGGGAGGCGCTGCAGGCATCCACCACAGCGACGGTGGTCAGCGTGCGCAACGGCAAGACGATCACGACTGACGGGCCCTTCGTCGACACGAAGGAGCAGCTCGGCGGCTACTACATCTTCGATTGCAAGAACCTGGACGACGCAATCAAGCTGGCGTCGATGATCCCCTGGGCGCCGACCGGCCACATCGAGGTGCGGCCGATCGTGGACTTCGGGTAGGCGACGCTGGCGGCCCGCGAATCGGCTGAGACCACCACCCCACCGCGCGATGAGCAAGCCATGCGGCGCGCGGTGGAGGCGGTTGTCTCCGAGCGTGCGCGGATCATCGCGACGCTGATCGGCCTGTGCGATGGTGACTTCCAGCTGGCGGAGGACTCGTTGCAGGAGGCGCTGATCGCGGCGCTGGAGCGCTGGCCGCGCGACGGAGTGCCGCAGCGGCCGGACGCCTGGATTATCACGGCGGCGCGCCGCAAAGCGATCGACCAGCTGAGGCGCGGTCAGACGCTGCGTCGCAAACAAGAGACGCTGCAGACACTCTTGGACCTGGAGCAGGCCGCCGGCCAGGGCCTGGAGGTCCAGGAGGAGCAGTCCGTGCAAGACGACCGTTTGCGGCTGATCTTCACCTGCTGCCACCCGGCGCTGGCCCTGGAAGCGCAGGTCGCGCTGACCCTGCGGACGATCGCGGGGCTGGAGACGCCGGAGATCGCGAAGGCGTTCCTCGTTACTCAGGAGACGATGGCGAAGCGCCTGACGCGGGCGAAATCGAAGATCCGCGACGCGCGCGTTCCGTATCGCGTACCGCCGGAGCACGAGCTGCCGGACCGCCTGGCAGGCGTGCTAACAGTGATCTACCTGATCTTCAACGAAGGTTACCTCTCCAGCAGCGGCGACTCGCTGATCCGGGGTGAGCTGTGCGACGAGGCGACGCGCCTGGGGCGGCTGCTGGTCAGCCTGATGCCGGATGAGCCGGAGGTGCAGGGTCTGCTGGCGCTGATGCTGTTGATCGACTCACGCAGGGCTGCGCGGACGGACGCGGACGGAGATCTGGTGACGCTGGAGGAGCAAGACAGGTCGTTGTGGGACCGGCGGCGTATCGAAGAAGGGCAGGAGCTGGTGGAGCGCTCGCTGCGGGCGCGGCGCCCGGGGCCGTATCAGCTGCAGGCGGCGATCGCCGCCCTGCACGCGGAACCCCAGAGACCCGAAGACACGGACTGGACGCAGATCGCGCTGTTGTACAGCGAGTTGCTGCGCCGGACGCCAAGCGCGGTGGTAGAGCTGAACCGCGCGGCGGCCGTCGCGATGGCGTTTGGGCCGGAGGCGGGGTTGAGGCTGATCGACGACCTCGAATCGGCGGGAGAGCTATCGGACTACTACCTGACGCACGCCGCTCGGGCCGACCTGCTGCGACGCGCCGGTCGTAACGCGGAGGCCGCGGCGGCGTACAGGCGGGCGCTGGAGCTGTGCAGCAACCCGGTCGAGGTGAGGTACCTGAGGCGCCGTCTGCATGAGGTGGGCGGTTGAGGGAGTTCACGGGTTTCCCGAAGGAGACCTTCGACTGGCTGGGCGAGCTTGCTGAGCAGAACAATCGCGAGTGGTTCACCGCCAACCGTGCCCGCTACGAGGCGTACTGCCTGGGCTACTTCAAGGCCGCGAGCCCGATCAACGGTTGGTTGGCGGAGGTGTTGCGGCCGGGACACCGTTGGTGGCGGGCGGCAGCGACGCGCCGAAATAGACGCTGATCAGCTTATCGAGATCAGCCCTGTCTACGCCTGCCATGGCGCGGATGCGGGCGAGGATGTTCTGGCCGCTCAGGCGCTGGCCGGCGATCTCGCGGGCGAAGCTGGACATAACTTTGGGGCCGGCGAGGCTGTAGAGCTCGACGAGGAAGTCGGCGCCCAGGGATGCCTGGTTTACGTAAGCGTTGGAGCCCACGAAGTAGTAGCCCTCCGGCTCGATGAGGCCGAAGCCGCCGCCGTAGCCGGCAGGCTCGCCCAGGATGTGAGCCGTGACCATTTCAGCGGCGCCTTCTGTGAACCAGGCCGGATAGCGCCCGCCGATGAAGGCGTGTACCAGTTCATGGACCACGACTTCCTGGTAGAAGCAGCCGTCGCTGGTGAAGGAGATAAGGCCCACGGTGTACTCGCTGCCGCCGTTGCCGTGACAGAAGGGGTCGCCGGCCACCGGCGTGACGTCGATGATCAAACCGATGGAGTAGAACTCCCCGGCGAAGGCCTCGACGTCAGGGATGGAGGCCTGGACGAGGTCGAAGGCGGCCTGCTTGAGGCGCTCTGAGTCGCCCAGGAGCACGACGGCGAGCGTCGTGCCGGCGAGGCGGAGCGACCGGTAAGAGTGCTGGTCGAGAATCTCGACCGCGTCTTCGACCTGGATGATGTCGGCGAGGATGCCCAGCAAGCTGACGTCGTAGTCGTCGAGGCCGTCCTTGAACCACGGTTCCCGCTCGGCGCGGGCGAGGATCGTGGGGTTGAGCGAACCGAGGGCGTCGATGCGGCGCGAGGTCAGAAGCCTGGGATCGGCCTGGAAGAGGTCCAGGAAGAAGCGTTTTTCGATGGCGAGTTTGAGAGCTGAGGGGGAAATCGTGCGTTCGTTGGCAGCGTTAAGGACGGCTCCTTCGTAGTCGTCGATGCCGTCGAGGAGCCAGGGAGTGTCGAGGACGTCGTGCAGGCCGGTCACGGTCCAGCGGGCGTACTGGCGTGCGACGGCGAGCCGCTCCTCGCTCAAGCCCTGCGCGTAGGTATCGAGGAGGGCCAGCCTGCGTTCCTGGCTGACCAGTGGTCCGGCGGAGGAGACGACCTCCAGCAGGCGGGCGCCGTCCGGTGTGGCCTGATCGCCGTCGAGCCAAGCGGCATCCGTGACGTGCTGCCAGAGCTCCGGGCCCAGGCGCTCGCGGTAGAGGGAGATGTCCTCGGAGGCAACCGGGGCGGGCTGGGGTGCATCAGGGGCGCCGCCTTGCTTGGTGCAGGCGACCGTGGCGGCAAACAGGAGGGCGCAGAGGAAGAGGAGCCGAACGTGCAGGCCGGAGGGTCGCCGAGTTGGCGTCATGCAGAGGAGATCAGGCAGCCTTGAGGCGCTCGAAGTCGCCTTTGATGCCGTCGAGGAAGCAGCGGACGATTTCGGGGTCCCACTGGCTGCCGGCGCCGTTCTCAAGGATGTCGAACGCCTCTTCGCGGGGGCGGGCGGCGCGGTAGGGCCGGTCGCTGGTGATGGCGTCGAAGGCGTCGACGACCGCGACGATGCGGGAGCCAATCGGGATACTCTCTCCGGCGATGCCGTCCGGGTAGCCGTGACCGTCGTAGAACTCGTGGTGGTGATAGACGATGTCGTGCACGGACCTCAAGAATGGCACTTTCTTGCAGATTTGACCACCGGAGTAGCAGTGCTGCTTGATCTTAGCGTACTCGTCTGGGGTTAGCTTGCCGGGCTTCATGAGGATGCTGTCCGGTACGACTATCTTACCGACATCGTGCAGGGCGGCGCCGAGCTTGATCAGCTCGATTTCTTTGCCGGGCAGCTGCAGGGCCGTGGCGGTGAGGCCCGCGTACTCGACGAGACGGCGGCAGTGGTCGCCGGTGTAGGCGTCGCGGGTTTCGATGACGTTGGAGAGCACCATCGCGGTCTCCAGGCCGATATTCTGCAGGGCTTCGCGCTGACGGGCGTTGGAGACGGCGACGGCAGCCTGATCCGCGATGCGCTCCAGAGCCGCGAGCTCGTCCGGGGAGAAGTCATGCTCGGTGGCGTAGCCAATGGTCAGTGCGCCGAGGATTTCGCCATCCTGAACGATGGCTGCGGCGGCGGCGGAGCGATAGCCGTCTTGGTGAGCGGTTTCGGCCAGGCGCTGGTAACGCGCATCGCTGAAGATGTCTCTGGTGAAAGCGGTACGGCCGTGCATGATCGCCCAGCCGGACACGCCTTCGAAGGCTCGATGTTCCTTGTACGACGGAGTTGGCTCGGCGTTGCCGTTGGAGAAGTAGCCGAGGAAGCTCAGCTCCCGTTTGCTGGTGAGGTGAGGCCGGACTATGCCGGCGAAGCGGGCGCCGGTCAGCTCGATCAGGAAGCGGGAGATTTCCTGGATGGACTGCGCTTCGCCGGCGCCGGAGAGAATCATCTTTTCGATGCGGCTTAATGCCTGCAGCTCACCTTTGCGGGCTTCGCTGAGTATGTGCGCTTCCAGCTTGCCGACGCGCTCCTGCGAAAGACGGCTGCCGACGAGGCTGATAGCGAGGAAGGCTATGGGGCGGAGAATCCAGCCCGACGGACTGAGATTCCAGGGCGACGGATCAGTGAAGTAATCAGGGCGATTCACCAGCGCGTGCAGTACGTCGATGGCGGGGGAGACGAGGACGGCAGCTACGATCGCGACCGCCAGGCTGTAGCGGGGGCTGAGCAGGAGGGCGCCGATGACGACTGGGAGGTAGTAGAGGTGCGCCAACTGGCTGGGGAAGCCGCCGGTGGCTTCGATGGTCGCGGCGCCGCCAAGGACCGTCACGAGGGCAGCAGCAAACAGGGTCGGCTGCCTGGCCGAACCGGAAGAGCCAACAAGGAGCTTCAAACTCAACTTCGCCATATGCGTAGACGCTCTTGTAATATTTCGGCAAAATTGGGCGCGAGGAATAGAGGCCAGAAAGGCCGGCTATCGTTATTGTCGATTAATCGCGACGGTTGACAGGCCGGACTGCCTGAGCGAGTATCCGGCCATCTGCAGGAGCATCGTCAGGAGGTGCAACCGTGAGGTTGAAGCGAGTCGGACACGTGGCCTTGAGCGTCGCCAACGAGGACCAATCGCGGGCTTTCTACCGAGATGTCCTGGGGTTCGACGTGAGTGAGCAGGACCCGGAGCACGGCGGCACATTCATGACCCTGGGCGATAACTTCCACACGATCGACGTGTTCCCCAACGCCGAGCCGGAGTCAGCGCCGAAGCCGCAGCGTAACCAGGTCGGCCTGTTCCATATAGCCTTCGAGGTCGGCAGCTACGCTGACCTGCGTGACGCTTACTGCACGCTGCAGAACCACAGCGTGCCGATCAGTCACTGCACAGACCATGTGAGCCAGCGCAGCATATATTTCTCCGACCCGGACGGTAACCGGATGGAGATCTATTACGAGATGCCGGATGCGCTGGAGCGCTACAAGGACGTGGGCCGCGGCGACGAGGACGTGCCGTTGGAGGTGACGAAGCCCGGCGAGCCGCCGCCGAAGTGGCTGGAAGAGACCTGGCCCTTGGATTGAAGATGGGGACTCTGCCCCCAAACCCCGGTATTGAAAGATGGGGGCTGCTGTCCCCAATCCCCCCTAAAGGGGCGCATGGGTGTTTTGCGTTGGGCGTTGCCCAAGGCCTCTGGGGCTCTGCCCTCAAATCTTGTATTGAAAATGAGGGCTCTGCCCCAAACCCCGGCTAAAGGGCGCATGGGAGTTTGGGCCCTTGTACCGGAGAAGATGGTGGCTCCGCTCGTCCTTACTGGAAGGGACGTGGCGGGCGCCGGCCAGGCGTGTGGTTGAGGCGCAGCTTGTACAGGTCGCCTTCCTGAATCTCGGCGGCGCGCTTCGCCAACTCGCGGTAGTCGTCGTTGACGCTGAGGAAGCAGCCGGAGAGGCCGTCCGCGTCACCGGAGACGAGGAAGTTGCAGAGCTGGGAGGCCCACTCGATCGGCGTCTTACCGCCCTCGAGAGCCTGGGGGTACTTCGGTAGCCACTTCTGGCCGTCCGGGTCGCTCATGACGTGGTCGGACATGCCGGTGTGGACGACGCCGGGATGGATGCAGAAGCACTGGACGTTGTACTCCTCAGCCTCCAGCGCAAGCGTCTCGCAGAGGCGGATGAGGCCTGCTTTGGTGACGGCGTAGCCGGTATCGTAGGGGACGGGCCAGAGGCCGCCACCGCTGCCGACGAAGACGATGCGGCCGCCGCGGCGCGCTACCATGCCCGGCAGCACCGTCTGGGCGACGACGACAGGGCCAAAGAGGTTGGTGTCCAGGGTGCGGCGCCAGGTGTCGGTATCGTTGAGCCAGAGGGGGCCGAAGGGACCATCGAGGCCGGCGTTGCTGATCAGGATGTCGACGGGGCCGAACTTCGCCTCGGTTTCGGCGACCACGCGCTGCATGGCCGGCTTATCGGCGACGTCAGCGGAGAAGACGATGGCCTGGCCTCCCGACTTCTCGATCGCGGCAAGCGTGTCGTCCAGGCGTGGCTGGGAGCGCCCGGTAATAGCGACGGACGCGCCCATCTTCGCGAGGCTCTCTGAGATTTCGCGACCGATGCCGTAGCCGCCGCCGGTGACGATCGCCACCTTGCCCTTGAAGTCGTACTCGTTGGTCATTGAACCCCTCCTCGGACTCACGTGCGCTGCTCGTGGCGCGCAGGCGAATCATAGCCGAAGGCCCGCCCCCGGCAGCGTGTTCCTGCTAACGGAGCTTTAGCCCAGTTCTGACCACTGTCGCATCAGTTCATCCAGTTCGGCCTTCAGCGTCTCAAAGCGCTGGCCCAGATC
>CAZNHI010000113.1:0-7064 GCA_964572535.1 uncultured Dehalococcoidia bacterium | reverse complement strand
CGTGAGCCCCCATCTTCAGTGCCTGTCTGCCCCATGCGCCCCTTTAGCGGGGGTTTGGGGGCGGAGCCCCCATCTTTCAATGCCTCCCCGCCCCCTTTAAGCGCTCACCTGCTAGACTGAATCAACATTCGCCCTTCCCGCAAGGAGCAGGCCCAAGATGCTGGAACACCCCACCCGTCCGGTCCGCGTGCAGCGAACGCCGAAGGTCCGGCGAGAGGAAAGCAGCCTCGTGATCTGCGAAGAGCTGGAGCTCGAGACCACTGCGGCGCCCAGCTTCCACGACATCACCGAAGAGGTCTGCGCCGTCGTCGCCGACTCCGGTGTCAGCTTCGGCCAGGTCACCGTGTACTCCTGCCACACCACCGCGGCCATCCGCATCAACGAAAACGAACCGCTCCTGCTGCGAGACATGGCCCGCACCCTGCGCCAGATCGCACCCTCCAACGCCTATTACGAACACAACGACTTCGGCCGGCGCACCGTGAACATGCGCCCGGACGAGCCCGCCAACGGTCACGCCCACTGCCAGCACCTCTTCCTGGCCACCAGCGAATCGATCCCCGTAATCGACGCCAAACCGATGCTCGGCACCTACCAGCGCATCTTCCTGATCGAGCTGGACCAGCCCAAGCTACGCCAGGTCCTCGTCACCGTCGTCGGCAACTAGCTCCCCACCCTTAACACCTCTGTAGGGGCCGCGATTCATCGCGCCCTCAATCACGCGTTATCATCGTGGGCCTTATCCAGCCCACCACACCGGCGCCGGCGCCATTGCGAGCCAGAGCGCGACAGCGCGAGGCGCGGCAACCTCGGTAACCCGTCCGGCTACTCCCAACCTTCAGCGTCGGCAACCCACCCCGGCACCATTGCGAGCCAGAGCGCGGCAGCGCGAGGCGCGGTGCATCCTGAGCATCGTCGAAGGGCAACCTTGGGCACCACGCCCCGTCCCTCCCAGCCCCATCCGCTTATCCGCTAGCCATCCGCTGACAGCCCAAACCGCCACCGCGTCGCGCTGAACGACGACGCCTCCCCGAACCCGAAGACCACCGTCGGCCTCACCACGTACACCGGCCCGCCGTTGCCCTGCTCGTTCACCCAACTGCCGTCCCGCACCACCATCGGCCAGTCGTACTTCGCCGTATACAACCCTACGGCACGCTGGAGCGTCGCTTCGTCCGTCGCTTTCGACGCCACGCCTTCGACCACCAGGTCCAGCCCATCACCCTGCACGCTGACCGCGCACTGCTGGTTGTCTGCCAGGTTGCGTCCCTTGCGTGAAGTCTCTGCGGTGGAGAACAGTAGGACGTCGTCCAGCCACACACCCCACACCGGCGCCACGTGCGGACGGCCGTCGGGACGCACGCTGGCCAGCCAGTACGTCTTCGCCGCTTCCAGCTGACGGCGCGCATCCACCCACGGCAACAACGCGGGATTGCTCGCCGGGAAGCCGATGTCCGCCACTTCGGGCGTGGGGTCAGGCATGCCACTCCCTGCTAGACCGCGCTCTCAGGCGCTGCCTACACTTCAAGCGTGAACCTCTCAGACCTCGACGCCACCCACAACGCGGCGCTTCGCGACATTATCACCGACCGCATCCACCAGGACGGCCCCATTTCCTTCGCGGAATTCTACGAAACGGCGCTCTACCACCCTCGCCACGGCTACTACTTCACCAACGACCCCACCCTCGACTTCCAGTCCAGCCCCAACGTCCATCTCGTCTTCGGCGCCGCCATCGCGCGCCGGCTGGCGTCCTTCTGGCGCGCCCTGGGCCAGCCCCAGCGCTTCGACGTGTTCGAGGCCGGCGCGGCGTCCGGCAGGCTGGCAGCGGACGTCCTGCGCTACCTGCGTAGCACCGAGCCGGCAGCCTTCGAGGCCACTCGCTACGTCGTCCAGGACGTCACGCTCACCAGCGCCGTGGCGGCCTCTCGACTCGAAGCCGCGGGCGTGCCGGCGGGCAAAGTGAAGGTCGCGGCCTCGCTCCCCGCCTCCGCGCAAATCGAGGGCGTCATCCTCAGCAACGAGCTGCTCGACGCGCTGCCCTTCCACCGCGTCAGGCGCCGCGCTGGCCACCTCTACGAGCTGCTGGTCGGCCTGCAGGACGGCTCGCTGGTCGACCTCGAGGCCGAACCCCGGCCCGACATCCTCGCGCACTTCGAGGCTCTGGGCGTCTCACCCGGCGAAGGCTGCGAGGCGGAGGTCAATCTCGGCGCGCCGGCCTGGATGGCTCGCGCCGCCGCGGCGCTGCGCCGCGGCTATGTCCTCACCCTGGACTACGGCTACGAGGCCGCCGGGCTCTACGCCCCTTGGCGCAAACGCGGCACCCTGCTCACCTTCTACCGCCACACCTCCGGCGACGACCCCTTCGCGCGCATCGGCCGCCAGGACATCACCGCCAGCGTCGACTTCACCAGCGTCATGCGCGCCGGCGAGTCGGCCGGCCTGACCACGCTCGCCTTCACGACTCAGACCGAGTTCCTGACCTCGCTCGGCATCGGCGAGGCGCTCTCCCAACCCCCACAGCCGGACCAGCTCGAGGCCTACTACGCCCTGCGCAAGGCCGTCCTGGACCTCACCGACCCGGCAGGCCTCGGCCGCATCCGCGTGCTCATCCAGGCAAGGGACGTGAGCTAAGCCGGGATAGCGGGGTCCTGAGTCTGTCGAAGGGCCATGCGCGGAGGGATGGGGGCACGTAGCAGGGTTCTCAGGGGCGCAGTACATCCTGAGCCACGCCGAAGGGCCCCTGCGCGGGGAGCCCCGAGGGGTGTCCCCTCGGAGCCCCCTTTCTTATTGGGGCGTGGGGGCGCAGCAGCGCGACAGCGCCTGTCCTGGGCAAAGTCGAAGGGATCGCGCAGCAAGCCTGGTTCCGCAGGACATCGTCTCTCTCCGGCAAGCTGCGCCGATTGACCCAACTGTTATCCTGAACCCATGAGCGAGTCCTACACCGATATCGTCCTCGACCACGCCCAGAACCCGCGCAACCAGGGCTCGCTGGAAGACGCCAACGCCCGCGCCTACCAGATGAACCCCGTCTGCGGCGACGTGCTCGCCCTCAGCCTGCGCATCGAAGACGGGCGCATCAGGGTTGCCCGATTCCAAACCGAGGGCTGTACGGCCTCCGTGGCGACCAGCAGCATCCTCACCGAGATGATCACCGGCCTAACCCTGGCAGAAGCCGAGGAACTGACTCACGAAGACATCTCAGACGCCGTCGGCGGCCTCCCGGCGAGCAAGCTGCACAGCGCCGCGCTGGTCATCGGTGCGCTCAAACAAGCGCTCGCCGGCTACAAGGCGGTGGCCTGATGTTCCGATTCCTCTTCGGCCTGATCTTCGGCGTCGCGGCCGGCTACGGCCTCGCCAGCCTCATCGCCCAACAGCAAGAACCCGAAGACCGCGCCGCCTGACGCTCCCCGCTGCCAGTCAGAGCGCGCCAACCCGTCCGGGTCAGCACTTCGAGTCAAAGATCGATAGAAAACGTGCCGTCGTAAGCTGCGGGATTCATCCTGCAGAGTTCGTCACCCAGCCTCCAGAATCGTCACCGTCTGCCCGTCTGCCCGTCTGCCCGTCAGATAACCTGGCGCAAGAACGCCTCTACCAGCTCGGCGTCCAACTGCGTCCCGGCCGCGCCGCGCAGGCGCTCCATCGCCTCCTTGCCCACCACCTTCGGACGGTGCGGCCGGTCTGACGTAATCGCCACGTACGCGTCCGCGATCGCCAGGATGCGCGCCTCCAGCGGTATCTCTTCGCCGCTGCGGCCCTCCGGGTACCCGCGCCCGTCGATTCGCTCGTGGTGCGCCTCAACCCAATCAGCAACCTCTTCGAGGCCCGGGATGCCGGCGACCACGTCGCGGGAGTAGATCGTGTGCAGGTGCAGCGCGCCCAGCTCTTCGACGCTGAGGATGCCCGGCTTCGAAAGCACGCGCTCCGACATCGACAGCTGGCCGACGTCATGCAGTAGCGCCCCGACCTGCAGCTGCTTCAGCCGCATGTCGGACAAGCCCGCGACGCGTCCCAGGCCCTCCGCGTAGCGAGCCACCCGCGCTGACACACCCACCGTAAAGGCGAAGCGCGCGTCCACCAGGCGCGAGAAGCTCTCGGCGAAGGAAACCAGTCGCATGCCCTTCGGCTCCCGCATACGGGAGCTTCGAGAGGTAAGCTCCCCCACCAGGTCGTTGCTAAACAGTCCCAGCCAGAAGGAGTCGCCGGCGCCCAGTGTTCGCAGAGCGTCGACGATCTCGGGGTCGCACTCTTTGCCGCTAAAGCCGCCGAGCCAGTAGCTGAAGTTGCGGCGCGCCAGCAGCGGCGTCGTCTGGTCGATCAGCGACTCGACGAGGTCTGCGAGGCCGACGATGCGGCCCGCCATCGGCACGGCGGACCCCTTGAGGCCCCGCGGGTAGCCGGCGCCGTCGTGGCGCTCGTGGTGCGTGGCGATGCCCTTCGCGACTTCGTCAGAAAGGTCGAGCTCGCGGGCCGCGCGCGCGCCGTGTGTCACGTGGTCCGCGACACGCTCGACGATCTCTTCGGGTGTGTCGGAAGCGCCTGCCACGGCCTCGTCTGGGCTGAGTAGGGGCAGCGAGGCGAAAACCAGACGCTCATCGCCGCGGGTGAAGCCCGCCAACTCCGCGCCTGCTGAAATCGTGCCGATGTCGTGCAGCAGGGCGGCGTAGAGCGTGGCCAGTTGCAGGTCGTTGTTCAGCTCCAGCACGGCCGCGAGAGAGCTGGCGATGTAGGCGACTCGGTTGGCGTGTCCGGGCGCGCGTCCCTCGGCCAGGTCGATTGCCTGGCTGGCCGGGATCAGGAGTCCGCTTACCGTCTGCTGCTGCAGCCTGCGAGTGCTCTGGGAGCGCTCAGCGCTTGCAGACTCAAAAAGGGCATTCTGGCCGCGGACCTCGTTCAAACTGATTCCTACCTCTACTTGACGGAGGCCGCGCTGAAGCGGCTCTGTCTTTAGTTATCGGCAGGCAAGGCGCTCCGGTTGACTCGTGCGCTCACGCACAAACAGGAAACAGCCGCTTTCACGGCTGTTTCTGCACGTCATTCTATTGTTGCGAGCCATCGCGCCATATCTTTGACACCGTAGCCGAGGCTTTCCAGCCTCGGCGCCCTTCAGTCAGACCGAACCGAGCGTGAAACAAGTAGGGACGCACCACCGTGCGCCCCTACATTCATCTCCCAAAGGAAATCTCTGCTAATCCGCGAAATCTGTGGCCAATCCGTCCCCGCAGCCCTTACACCTCAACGGTGCCCCCAACCGAACTCCACCTCGCCCTTAACAACATCCACAGGCCATCTCCGTCAACGGAGAGGGGCCCGTCCTTCCAGGAAGGAAGGAGGGGGTGAGGTTCACCCGCCCCGTCCCACAACTCACGTGGCCCACGTAATCCTCAGCCTCGGCGTCGTTCGGGCCCAACGAACCGAGCGTGAAACAAGTAGGGGCGCACGGCCGTGCGCCCCTACTTCCATCTTCAACAAGAATCTGTGGCCAATCCGTCCCCCCACAGCTCTCGCAACTAAGCAAAGCCCAGTGCGGTTACGGACTCTTCGCCGGCTACCTCTACGCCACGAACAGCGGCGCCAGCACCAACGTGATCGTGCTCAGCAGCTTGACCAGCACGTGCAGCGCCGGGCCGGCCGTGTCTTTGAACGGGTCGCCCACCGTGTCGCCCACCACGGCGGCGGCGTGCGTTGGCGACCCCTTGCCGATCGTCTGGCCGGCATCGTCCTTCAAGGAGCCCGCCTCGATGTACTTCTTGGCGTTGTCCCAGGCCCCACCGCTGTTGTTCAGGAACGTAGCGACGATGATGCCGCCGATCGTGCCGACGATCAGCAGACCAGACACCGCCAGCCAGCCTGAGTTCTCTCCGCCGCCGTAGTGCAGATCAGATACGACGAAGCGGAACAGCAGACCAACGGCCACCGGCATGCCGACGGCCAGCAGTCCCGGCGCGATCATCGCCTTGAGCGACGCCTTGGCGGTGATGTCGACGGCACGGGCGTAGTCGGGGCGTGAGGTGCCGGCCATGATCCCTGGGTCCTCGCGGAACTGGCGACGCACCTCTTCGATGATCTCGCCGGCGACTTTGCCCACTGAGCGAATCGCCAAAGAGCTGAACAGGAACACGAGCATGACGCCCAGCAACGCGCCGACAAACACGTCCACGTTGGCGATGTCGATCGGTAGCTCGGCGGTGAGCGGTATCTCCAGGCGCTCCTTGACCTTGTCCAGGAAGGCGCTGAACAGCAGGAAGGCCGCCAAACCGGCTGAGGCCACGGCGTAGCCCTTGGTCAGCGCCTTGGTCGTGTTGCCCACCGCGTCCAGCGAATCCGTGATCTGGCGCGCGCTCGCGGAGGCGCCGGAGAACTCGGTGATGCCACCCGCGTTGTCCGTGATCGGACCGAAGGTGTCCATCGCCAGGATGTAGGCTGCGGACATCAGCATGCCCATCGTCGCGACCGCGGTGCCGAAGATGCCAGAGGTCGTGGCCGAGACTCCCGGGATCTCAGCGTTGGAGCCCAACAGGAAGGACGCGACCAGCGCAGTACCGATGGTCAGCGCCGTCGCCGCGGTCGTCTCGAAGCCTACGGCCGTACCGATGATGATGTTGGTCGCCGGGCCGGTACGAGACGCGTTCGCGATCTCTCTGACGGGCCGCCAGGCGCCGGACGTGTAGTACTGCGTGATGTACACGAAGCAGATGCCCGTAAGGATGCCCACGATGCCGCAGGCAAAGAACCAGTACCACTTGTCACCCAGCAGGCCGTACGTGGCGATACCGAGGCCGACAACCGACAGGATCGAAACGACGTAGTAGCCGTAGTTGAGCGGCGTCATCGGGTCCTGGTCGGGGTCATCCTTGATGAAGAAGGGCACAGACGTGAGGCCGATGATCGTCGCGAAGACGCCCAGAGAGCGCAGCACCAGCGGGAACATGATCCAGGCGATGTCGCCGGTCACGGTGTAGATCGCGACGCCGAGGATCATGGCGCCGATGTTCTCCGCCGACATGGACTCGAACAGGTCGGCGCCACGGCCGGCGCAGTCGCCGACGTTGTCGCCCACCAGG
>CAZNHI010000112.1:0-7085 GCA_964572535.1 uncultured Dehalococcoidia bacterium | reverse complement strand
CGCCTCGCCCGCGCCCACCACGAGCACCGTCTTGCGCCGCAGGTCCCCGACCAGGCGCCGGCTCAGGCTCACGCCCAATGCAGCGATCGAGCCGCCGTGCGCGCCAATCTCCGTCTCACTGCGCGCTCTGCGACCCACCCGCATGGCGCTGTGGAAGAGGCGCGCCAGCACTGCATTGCCGCTGCCTGCCGCCGTCGCCGCCGAGAACGCCTCGCGCACCTGACCCAGGATCTCGGACTCGCCCACCACCAGCGACTCGATGCCCGCCGCCACGCGGTAGAGGTGTTTCACCGCCTCGAGGCCATCACGGTGGTAGAAGGTCGCGCCCTCCGGCGCGGACTCGCCGCGGGCGATGCCCAACGCCGCCACCGCCTCGTCGCGGCCTACCGGCGTGTCCGAAGCCAGGTACAGCTCCGTGCGGTTGCAGGTCGAAAGGATCACCCCGCCACCGAGCGCGGACGGCAGGCGCTGCAGCGCGGGCGTTAGCTGCTCCGCGCCGAACGCGAAGCGTTCACGAAGCTCAACGGGCGTCTCGTGATGCGAGACGCCCGTGACCGAAACATGCACTAGGCGCGCCCCTCGCGCCGGGTTCTCTCTCGCGCGATCGCCTGCTGCCGTTCCCAGTCGTTAAGCTCAGAATCTTCCAGATCCTCGAACGGTTCCTGCGAGATCACGTCGTCCAGGTCTTTGTGGGCCTGCTGCGCGATGTGCGCGATACGGTCCGACCCCAGCATCGTGGGGCGATAGAGCGTGTTCAGCTTCAGGACCTTATCGGAACCCTCCATGAAGCCTTCGCGTCTGCGTCGTCTCTTTGGGCTCGTCATCGTGTCCTACTTACCTGCTAGCAGCATCCAACGGCGACTCGTAAGCCGCTGTCATTCCCAACAGTACCTGGTCGCCCAGCGCGTGCACCTGGCCCGCAGCCGCGAGCGCCTCGTCCAGCGGCATCGATTCGCGCAGCGCCGCCTGGTTCGTCGTCTCGTCGATCGTCTTGCGGAAGCCGATGTACGCCCCTACCGCGTTCGGTAGCGGCAGCCCCGCGTCGATCAATACGCGCCCGTACTCGCCACCGATCTCCAGCGCCTCGTCCAGGAGGCCGGCGCGAGGCCCTCGCCTGTCCATATATTCCCCCGCCATCTCCACCAATCGGCGCCCCAGGTCTCGCAGGCGCTGCTTGCTGCCGTCCGAGAGGCTCGCGTACCAGCCGTGATCCTCCTGGCGTGCCCGCTGCAGTTGCCGCCTGATTTTGGCCACCGCCAGCCGTTCTACCTCACCGGCGCCGTGGTGGCGCCCGTCGCCCGAGACCATACTTTCGAGGTCGCTGAGCGAGAAGCGCCGGTGGCCGCCCGGCGTACGGTAGACATGCAGCCGGCCCGCGTCTGCCCAGCGCCGCAGCGTCGATTCGTCGGCGCCGAGGATTTCACAAGCGCGCGCCAGACTGACCCAGCGTCCAGAAACGCTGCGCTGCGCTACGCCCTGCGTTGCGTCCAACACCTTTGTTGCTCCCCTAGACCGCAATCCCCAGAAATGCGGAGTGATTCATTCTACACGTTCACGTAAAGGGAAGGTAAGACCTCATGCCATTCTCTCTTGCGAGGCAAAGCCCTGGGCGCCGCCTTTACGGGGATTGGGGTCTCCCCATCTTCAATGTCGGAGGAATGGGGTCTCCCCATCTTCAACATCAGTGGTCCATCTGCGAAGACAGCCCAGTGCTGCGATCGAACACCGCGTCGTCTTTACGCGTCGCGGCATCGAAGGCTGTGCGTCCCGTCTGCAGGCTGCGCGTGCCATACTTGCCGCGCACCTTGTCGAAGGCGGCGCTCAGCGATTCTGACTTCGACTCCGCGGTCGGCTCCAGGCTCAGCTGCACCGCATCATCGACAAGCCCGCTGGCCCCGACGCCGATCAGCCTCACCGGTCGCCGTTCTACGTTGCGGACCCGCGTTAGCAGCGCATCCGCCGCCTCGAAGATCGCCTCGTTGCTGCTCAGCGGACGCTGCGGCGTCGTGCTACGCGAGAGCGTGGTGAAGTCCTCGTAGCGCAGCTTCAGCGTTACTGTGCGCGCCCGGCGTTCCTGCTGCCTCAGCTGCGAGCCAACGCTCTCGCTGAACGCCCGCAGCACGGCCCGCAGGTGCTCAACGTCAACCACGTCAGCCGCGAACGTGCCCTCGCGGCTGATCGAGCGTGAGTGTGGCTCGCCACCCACGGGCGAGGGGTCGATGCCGCGAGCGCGCTGCCAGACGAAGGCGCCCTGCCTGCCGAACAGCCCCTCCAGGGTCGCGGCCTGCAGCGACGCGAGTTGCCCCAGCGTGGTCAGCCCTATCTGCGCCAGCTTGCGCTCCATCGAAGGTCCCAACATCGGCAGCGCGCGCAGCCGCATCGGCGCCAGAAAGTGGGCCTCCTCGCCTTCCGGCACCAGCTTGACGCCGTCCGGCTTGGCCGCGTCCGAAGCCACCTTCGCCACCAGCTTGCTCGTCCCGATACCGACCGAAGCCGCCAGGCTCAGCTCCTCGCGGATCCGGGCGCGGATCGTCGCCGCAGCCTGCTCGGGAGTGCCTACCAGCGGCTCGCACCCCGTTATGTCGAGATACGCCTCGTCCAGCCCGCCTGACTCCACCAGCGGGCTGTAGTCGCTGAGGATCGCGTGGAACGCGCGCGAGGCCCGCTGGTACTCCTTGAAGTCGCCGCGCAGGAAGATCGCGTGCGGCGCCAGGCGTTTGGCCGTGCGCAGCGGCATCGCCGAATGCACGCCGAACGCGCGCGCCTCATACGACGCCGTTGCTACGACGCCGCGCCCGTCCGGGTCGCCCCCGACGACTACGGCCTTACCCCTCAGCGACGGGTCACGCGCCTGCTCCACAGCCACGAAGAAGGCGTCCAGGTCTACGTGAAGTATTTGCCGCGCCACTGTATGTATGGCATAGCAAGAATGTTCTACGGAGTCAAGCGTAGTCAGTCATCAGTTTTCAGCTATCTGTGGTGCAGTCCGGCGCCCTATTTGACACAGCTGCAACGTCCTCATCCACCACTGCGCCGCTCGGGTCGCTTACGATTGCCTGGTCATGTTGATCCGAGCACTCGCTGCCAGCCTGCTCCTCGTGGCCGTCACCTTCACGTACGCGGCCGCCCAGGAGCCTACGCCTGAGCCGACGCCAGAATGGCCGCGCTGCCTGGGCGACGCTGGCTCTCCCGGCGGTCGCGCAATCGACGTCGCCAACGGCATCCAGGTGACGATCCCTGCCGGTCACTACCAACAGGTCGTCATGCCGCCGCATTCCGATGTCTTTGCGCTCTGTCATCTCGAAACCGGGGCGCTGGTCACGATCTCAATTGAGACCTGCCGGGAGGTCAGCCGCCGCGCCGCGACACCTGAAGCCAACGCCGTCGTCGACCAGATCGTCTCATCCTGCAAGCTGCCGCCGGCGCGGCCCTCCGAGCCCTACTGCCCAGCCGGCACCGCGGTCACGGGTGGTCGGGACCTGACCATCGATGAACGGCTGCGTGTGACCCTGCCGGACGCGACCTTCGTCATCTCCTATGACGACCGCCGCCCTGGCACCGTCACCGTCTGCAAAGTGCTGGCCAACGGCTTGAGCATGGACTACTCCGTGACCCTCTCCTTCACCGACTGCAACAAGGTCAGCGCCGCCACGCTGACCGACTTCGCCCTCGCTGATCGGTTGGCCGCCTCCTGCGTCCTCCTGGAATCCGGTTCCGGCACACCCGCTGGCTCCGGCATCATCCGCCCACCCGACACCGGCAACGCCGGCCTTCTGATAACTGACTGGATAACTGAAACCTGACTGCTACTGGAGGAAGCGGCATGGCTAGAATGTTCTACGAAGTCAGGATGGGCCCCATGACGAAGCACGCAAGCTACATAGCTGTCGCTGCCGCTCTTCTGGTCTTCACGGTGTTGGTGGGCGAACCGGTGCTGGCGCAGGAGCCGACGCCGACGCGGAACACACCACCCATTCCGCCACTCGCGTGCAGCAACATTGTCTTCGAAGGTCCGGCCACACGCACAATTAACCAGGTGCAGGTCGAAGTGCCGGCGGGTAGCTACGCCATGACTATCCCTCCGCCCGGCTCGCCGGAAGCCGCGTTTGTGCTGTGTCACGCCCAGACGGGCGCCGGCATCACGATCTCTGGCAAGACGTGCGTGGAGATCAGCCGCTACGCCCCAACCGCAGCTGGCGAGGCCGTGCTCAACCAGATCATCTCCTCCTGCAAGGTTCTGCCTCCGCCGACACCGGCGCCGACCGGATTCTCCTGTGTGAGTGGCGAGACCGTCGCTGGAGCGCAGACAATAACCATCAAGAACTCCATCCAGGTCACGCTCCCCGAAGGAGATTTCGTTGTCACGCTCATCCCCGCGGATGTCGTCGATATCTGCAACGCGGACCAGCAGTACGACGTAGCTATTCGCCTTGGCGACTGCGGCCGGGCGAGCATTCCCGACCCCTTCCCCGAACACCTGGCGCTGACCAACGCGATCATCGAATCCTGCACGCTGCTGCATCCGGTAACACCCGTCCCTGAGGGTCTCGAAAGGATACGTCCACCAAGCACCGGCAACGCCGGCCTCGCTGTCCCAGCTGAAAACTGAGGACTCTTCGCCGCCCGCTCCTACACGCCTTCGCAATGCGATCGGTACGGCTCTTTATGCGCCTGGCCTGCTTCGCGCTCTAGCATCCAGCCCAATCCCCATTGCTCGGAAGGAGTCCGCGTTGACCTCCCTGCCTTCACTCCCAATCAAACTACTCACGCTTTCTCTAGCCGTCTTGCTTGTCGCGATTGCGTTTCTTGCCTTGTCTGCCGGTGAGCCGGTGGCCCAGGCTCAAGAACCGTCGCCAACAGCGACGGGCGCCGTTAGCGCCACTCCCAGTCCCACGCCATCAGGCACACCCTCAGCCACAGCCTGTGCCGGGATCATCAAAGGCGGTCAAACCGTCCCAACGGTGAGCGGCACTACCATCACGCTTCCTGCCGGTGGCACCTACGATGTCTTGATCCAGCCGCCGGGATCGGCCGACCCAACGTTTACGGTTTGTCACGCTGAGAGCAAGGCGCGCGTCACCATCAACGCGCTCACCTGTCGAGAAGTAAGCGAGTCCGTGCCGCAGCAGTCCGGCGCCCTCCTCATCGGCCAGATCGTCGAGTCCTGCACGACCAGCGCGATCGCTGGAGCGACGGCAGTGGCCACGCAAACGCCTGGCGGCATTCAGCCGCCGAACACCGGCAACGCCGGCCTCGCTGGCACTAACTGAAACTGACTAATGAGGCCTGAGGACTCTTAGTGGAAGAAGCGGCCGTTGTGGCCGTTGCTCTTCGGCTTGGACGGTTTCTGCTTGCCGGCGTTTTCGATCTCGTCCGGCGTGATCGAAGCCAGGATGTCTTCCGCCGATTCGCCACGGTTGAGCCGCCGGGCGACCGCGATGCTCGCCAGCACGATCAGCGCCGACGACACGACCGCGGTCATGCCGATGAACTTCTGGTAGCGCTTGGTCAGCTCCGGAAACTTGGCCACCACACGATGCGCCAGATGTAGCGCCGCCATCGCGCTGTGGTCAGGCGCCTCGCCCTGGCTGTTAGGCCAACCGCTATCGTCTTCGTCCGACTGCCGAGCCGGCTCGATTTCCGTCAAAATGGTCCTCCGGGGAACACAACGAATTCTAGCACACGCCCCTGGACGCGATGTCTCGCTCGGTTACGTTGCGGTTA
Organism: uncultured Dehalococcoidia bacterium; assembly: GCA_964572535.1. Taxonomy (GTDB): domain Bacteria; phylum Chloroflexota; class Dehalococcoidia; order DSTF01; family WHTK01; genus WHTK01. Next base: position 1,361 of record CAZNHI010000112.1, on the reverse strand, counting down.
CGACTCCTGCGCCGCCAGCCAGCGATAACCCGCCCCACCAATCAGCAGCAATCCCACCGCCACGATAGCAAAGGCCGCCGCCGCGCCGAGGTCGTCGATGTCGCCCTGTGCCTGGAGCACCGCGTAAATCATTGTCCCCAGCCCGCCGCCTACGAGGCCCAACCGCAACGCGTCCAGCCTGGCAGACAGGGCCACACCGGCGGCTACTGCAGCCACGCCAAGCACCGTCGCAACCGCGAAGACGATGGCGTGGTACTGCTTCAGATCATCCTGATAGATCTCGTACGCCTCCTGGTAGCGCTCCTGCTCTTCCTGGTAGTCCAGTTGTTCCGGCGTTAGCTCCGCCGGGCTGACTCCGGGCGGAACCGGCGCCACGGGCCGGAAGGCACCCCCCGGCGATTGCGGAAACTCCGGCATCTCAGGGGGCCCGTAGAAAGTGCGTATACCGAACGCCACAAACAGCACGAACAGCGTAGTGATCGCGGCGGCATATAGCAGCTTGAGCAGTACGGTCACGCTCTCAGGCTACCACGCGAGCGAGATGGGCTAGCCCTCCGCCAGCCTGCGCCGCAGGTGCGCCATGGTCACGGCCGCCATCGCAGACTCGTAGCCTTTGTTGGTGGAGCCCGCTTCGGCGCGTGCCAGCGCCTGCTCCAGGCTGTTCACCGTGACCACCCCGAAGATCGCCGGCACGCCTGTCGCGCGGCCGACATCTTCCAGCGCCAACGCGGTGGCGTGGTTGATGTACTCGTTGTGGTCGGTCTCACCCTTGATCACGCAACCCAGGCAGATCACGGCATCGTAGCGCCCGCCCTCCGCGAAACGCCGGGCCGCGAAGGGCAGCTCAAACGTGCCGGGCACCCATGCGACAACCGTCCGGTCCTCGCGCACTCCGGCGGACGCCAGACCTTCGAGCGCGCCGGCCAGCAGCCGCTCCGTGATCAGCGTGTTGAACCGCGCCACGGCGATCGCGACACTCAGGTCTGAGCCGTCCAGGTTTTCGGGAATGATCGTGACCACGTGTCACGATCCCTGATCAGGGAACAGGCAACACGAAACCAGCGAAGAACGCATCATGTTCCCAGTTCCTTGTTCCGGAAGGCCGCAGCCTTCACACGATGGTCATCGGGTCGTCGTCGAAGCGGTGCCCCAGCTTCTCCGCCTTGATCTGCAGGTAGCGCGCGTTGAACTCGTTCGGCTGCACAATGATCGGGATGCGCTCCACCATCTCCAGCCCGTAGCCCTCCAGGCCTGCGCGCTTGCGGGGGTTATTGGTCAGGAACTTGATCTTCTTCAGCCCGAGGTCGACCAGTATCTGCATGCCGATGCCGTAGTCTCGGCGGTCGGCCTCAAAGCCCAAC
>CAZNHI010000111.1:0-7116 GCA_964572535.1 uncultured Dehalococcoidia bacterium | reverse complement strand
GGAGGCCGGCATCCTGCGCGAGATCGCGATCACAGACATGCCCAACCCGACGCGCCAGATCGCGCTGATCAGCCGTCGCAGCCGGCCCCTGGGACCCGTCGCGCAGGCCTTCGTCGATATCGTGACGGAGATCTACAGCCAGCCACAGCCCGTACCCGCAGTCGCTGCGGGCTAATTCCACCATCAGTACTCCAGGCTAATAGCCGGGCACATCCTCTCCGACCCCAAGGCCTGAAACTCGCGACACGGGCTGACGTTCAGCCATGCACCCAACGCAAGTTGTAGAATCGCGTCGCCCGGAGGAGGTGTGCCGTGACCGATACCAGCCTGATCTACCTGTCGTTGGCAGAGGCGGCGAAGCTCGTCGCGAAGCGGGAGCTCTCGCCGGTCGACCTTACGGAGGCGTGTATCGCGCGCGCCGAGGCGCTGGACGGCACGTTGCACGCCTACCTGACGATGACCTTCGATACGGCGCGTAAAGAGGCGCGCGCGGCGGCGGACGAAATCGCCGCGGGCAAGTATCGCGGGCCGCTGCACGGCATCCCCTTCGCGATCAAGGACCTCTACGAGACGGCCGGCGTACGCACGACCGCGGGCTCCCAGCTACGCGAGCACTTCGTGCCGCAGGAGGACGCCCGCACCGTGGAGCTGCTGAAGCAGGCGGGCATCGTCATGCTGGGCAAGCTCAACCTGCATGAATGGGCCATGGGCGGCACCAACGTCAACGAGTACTACCCCACGCCGCACAACCCCTGGGATCTGGAGCGCGTCACCGGCGGCTCTTCCGGCGGCTCCGGCGTGGCGGTGGCGTCTGGCTACTGCTACGGCTCGCTGGGGACTGACACGCGCGGCAGCATCCGCATCCCGGCGGCGCTGTGCGGCATCACCGGCATCAAACCCACCTGGGGCCGCGTCAGCATCCGCGGCATCATCCCGCTCAACTGGTCGCTGGACCACTCCGGGCCGCTGGCCCGCACGGCCGAAGACTGCGCCATCATCCTCAACGCGATCGCCGGCTACGACGAGCGCGACCCCACGACGGCTGACCTGCCGGTACCAGACTACGCGGCATCACTAGAGCCGGCGCGCCTCGACGGCGTGCGGGTCGGCGTGCCGCGCAACTTCTTCCTCGACTCGGGCGTGGTCGAGCCGGTGATGGTCGAAGCGGTGAAGGGGGCGCGCGCGACGCTGGCCTCGCTGGGCGCGGAAGTCATGGACGTCGACTTCCCCAGCGGCGTCGAGTTCTCGGCCAGCAGCGCCTTCTTCGCCGAGGCGTCGGCTTATCATGAGCAGCAGTTCAAAGAGCACCCAGAGCTTTACGGCAAGACGATCCAGGAGCGGATGCTGGCAAACTCGGGCATCACGGGCGTGGCCTACGCGCGCGATCGCTGGAAGCAGCTGGAGGTGCAGCAGGGCGTCCGCAAGCTGATGCGTGAAGTCGATCTGTTGCTGACGCCGACCTCGCCGATCCTGCCGCCGAAAATCGCGGAGGTCGACACCACGATCCCCGGCGCGACGCTGCTGGGGCGCAACACCAGCCCCTTCAACATCGCCGGCATCCCGACAATCTCGATGCCGGCCGGAATCTCCCCGGAGGGCCTGCCGATCGGCGTGCAGCTGTCGGGGCGCTGGTGGGAGGAGGGGCTGGTGCTGCGGGCGGCACACGCCTACCAGCAGGTCACGGATTGGCACCAGCGCCGGCCGCCGCTGGATTAGAGACCAGGGCGGCCGGAGCTATTGACTCTGCCCCAGGGTCAGACTCGATACTCCGGCGGCATGGCCACCATAATCTCGATCGGGCGCTTTTCTGAGCTTTCGGGCCTCTCGCTGAAGACGATCAGGCTGTACGGCAATCTGGGCCTGCTGCCACCGGCGCGCGTCGATGCCTTCACCGGCTATCGCTACTACGATCCAGGCCAGGTGGTGAGGGCTCGGACTATCGCGCGTTTGCGGGGAGCCGGCATTTCGCTGCGCGAAATCGCCGCTTTTCTCGAGCACCCCGAGGCGGGACAGATTGACGAATGGGAAAAGCAGCTCGATGCCGAGACTTCACGGCGTCGCGAGAACCTCGACGCGGTGCGCCGCACCCTGGCTGGCGCAAGCGAAGCAGCGGAGGAGGTAGCAATGGTCAGCGAAGACGATCACGGACACAGCCACGAGCATGGTCCACGCCACTTTCTCGGGGTGGCGCCGGTCTTGCACGTGGAGGACGTGGCCGCGGCGGCAGAATACTATCGAGACAAGCTGGGTTTCGAAATTCGATTCCTCATGGGCGAGCCACCCCTTTATGCCACCACCGCGCGAGGCGACGCAGCCATTCACTTTTCGAAATCCGAGCAGACGGTCGGGCACGCCAGCACTGTCGGCGACATCTACCTCTTCGTCAGCGACGTCGATGGCCTATACCAGGAGTTGACAGCCCGTGACGTGAAAGTCGTCGCAGATCTGGAGACGTTCCCCTACGGCATGCGGGAGTTCTCCATCGAGGACCTCAACGGCTACCGGCTGTGCTTCGGCGAGAGCGTCGAGGAGAAGTAGGGTTCCGGCATAACGCCGGGCGCTCGCTCAGGAGAGCCAATACTCCTGGCCCGTTAGGTCAGTTTCAGCCGACAACATGGCGTCAAGCGCGGTGACGAGGCGTCCTGTGGTGCGCGGGTTGGCGCGCGGAAACATCCAGTTAGACGTGAAGATCACTCCTGCGTGACTGTTGCCGCTTCGGAGCGCATCGATAGCTAGAGGCCGGTAATCTGCCACATCCTCTGTGACTATCGCTCGTTGCTCTGACTGCGCGATACCGAACACAACTGAGTCCGGCTGGCTGCGAAGATCGACCCTTTCAGATACGACTCCGACATCATGGCCACGCAAACGCAGCTGCTCCGCGATTGAAGGGGACAACATTTCGTCCAGCAGGACCTCACTCACGCAGGAGGTTCTGCTCTCGGAGCCAGGTGGCGTAGGCCTTCTCCGCGTACTCATCCAGCTCCGCGATCCATCCGTCGATTTCGTCCCTGTACTCAGCGTAATAGCGTGCGGCGATTCGTGCCTGCTGGGGAGCCATTTCCGTGATCTCCGCCGTCTTAGCCACGGCATCGTCAAAAGAGCCCTTCATATCACGAAAGACGCGGGCGACAACCCAGACCTGAGGTCCATTGGCGAGAGCCGGGCGGCGGCCCGATGTCCCGGAGCGAAAGACAATGCCTGGATGGGCTTCCATGCGCAGGCCTTCCTCGAGCAGGCGCTTGGCCAGCTCGGATCGGGTCTGCTTCGTGCGCTTGCTCTCAGCATCCAGGCGGTCGAAGGCGTCTGTGTCAACGCGCAAAGTGAGATGTCGAGTGGTCATGCTGTTACTCCGTGTTCAGTGTAACACGCTGTGACACACGACCCACCTACTCGTCCCGCAGCTGCTTTAGCAGGTCTACGTTCTGCTTGTCCGGCCCCTTCGCGTCGTCACCGAAGCCCGGCACCTCCAGTAGGAACGGCACGTCCTCGAAGCCGCGGTGGTGCAGCATGCGCCGGAAGGCATCGATGCCGATGTGTCCTTCGCCGATGTTCTCGTGACGGTCACGGCCGGAACCCAGCTCAACCTTCGAGTCGTTGGCGTGCACCGCGACGAGGCGATCGAAGCCGACCTCCTGCTCGAACTCGGTCATCGCCAGCTCCAGGCCCTCGGCGGAAGACAGGTCGTAGCCGGCAGCGTAGGCGTGCTGCGTATCCAGGCAGACTTTGACGCGCTCGCTGCCGACCCCGCGGATGATCCGGCCGAGGTCGGTGAACTTCGAGCCGATATTGCCGCCGGCGCCGGCTGAGTTCTCAAGGATGAACCAGACTTCGTCCGGCGTGGCTTCCAGTACCTCGCTGGTGGCCTTGCAAATCTGCGCGAAGACGGCGTCCAGGCCCTGCCCCTTATGACTGCCGAGGTGGAAGATCACGCCCTTGATCCCCAGGTTGGCGCAGCTGGTCAGCGCCGACTTGAGGGAGCTGGTCGAGCGCAGGAGCATCGTCTCATCGGCCGTCGCGAGGTTGATCAAGTAGATGCCGTGCACGAAGACGGAACCGACGCTGCTGCTGGCTGCGCGCTGCTGGAAGGCCTCCGCTTGCTCCGGTTCCACCTTGCTGCTGCGCCACTGCTGGGGTGGCGTCAGGAAGATCTGCGCCGCTTCGGCGCCGATCGCCTCGGCGCGGTCGAAGCAGGTAACGGGCCCGCCGGCTGTGGAAACGTGCGCTCCGATTTTCATATCGTGAGCGTAAATGCTGGGTGGCGCGGAGGCAACGTCAGCGCCTCAGTCGAGGCTGAACGGCGGGTACTCGTCGTGCATCAGCAGACCGTAGGCTTCGACGCGCAATGACCAGCGCAGATAACCCACGGCGAAGCGATAGAGGCTCTCCGGGTAGGCGCCGGTGAACAGGATCGCGAACCAGGCGATCAACGCCGTAATACCCCAGGCGATGCCAAGCAGGAAGAGGATCACGAGATGCGGGATCAGGTAGAAAATACGCAGTCCAACGTTCCAGCGGTTCCGTGTCTGCGGAAATTCGCTGAGGCCAAAAGCAGCCGGGTAGTCCCCGTCGCCGAAGGGAGGGTATTCATCGCGGAGCATAGCGGCATAGGTCAAGGACTTGGCCCGCCAACGCAGATAGAAGGCGCCGATGTCCCAGAGGCCCTGCGGCTGTTTACCGCTGAAGACGATTGCGAACCAGGATATGAAGGCGGTCGCCATCGCGAGCGCACCCAGCGCACCATTGCCGCCGAAACCGAATGCTCCCCCGAGGTTCAGTCCCGCGCCGCCCGGCCCCCCGGCAATAAGAAGGTGGGGTATGGCCAAGATGAACCTGAAGGCGCAGGTAAGCCGGTTGCGGCCGGTCAGCCGGGGCGTGACGAAGTAGGTGACAGGATGGGGGTTCGCCGACATCTCAGTCGACATCGATGCCTCCTTGCGCAAGCTGGGCCCCCCGGGTCGGCGCGATGTTAGCACCGCTCAAGGAAGCTCTGACAAGAGGCCGGCTGGCAAGAGGCGACAGGTTAGAGGTAGAGCTTCTTCGCGAGCTCGACGCGAACGCGAGCCGCTGTATCCGCCGCTACGTCATCGCTGCAGGCCCAGCGGCCGCTGAAGACCTCGGTCAGGAGGTTGGAGCCATTGAGGTCGGCCGGGATGGCGGGGGCCAGCGGCACCAGGTAGAAATGCACGTGCATCACTACGCTGCCGAAGGAGCAGACGTAAACCTTGCGCGCCTCCAGGATGCGGTTCAGGGCCTGCGAGGCCGCGCTCATCACCGGCCCCATCGTGGAGGCTTCCTCGGTTGTGAGGTCGCCGACCTGCTCAACATGACGCTTGGGCTGGAGGATGAGGAAGCCCGCGAGCTGTACGGGGCTTACCTGGTGCGTCAGGTGCCAGAACTCGTTCTCGAAAACGACACCGCCGGGCGTCTCACGGCGGCCGGCGATCACGTCACAAGACAGGCAGCCCTTGGACGAGCTCAGAACACTGCCTTGCTGGGTCAACGCTGGCGACCTAGGTGAGGCCGGCCAGCTGGTAGCTCTTGCCCTCGGTCTTGATTGAAGGAGCGACGATGATCTCCGCCTCCTGGAACTCGCGAATCGTCCTGGCGCCGCACATGCCCATGGCGGTTCGCAGGGCGCCGATCAGGTTCTCGGAGCCGTCATTGCGCGAGGTTGGGCCGAAGAGCACGCGCTGCAGCGTGGAGGTGACGCCGACCGTGATGCGCGAGCCGCGGGGCAGCTCAGCGTGGAAGGTCGCCATGCCCCAGTGGTGTCCCAGGCCGGGAGCCTCGGCCGTGCCAGCGAATATCGAGCCGAGCATGACGCCATCGGCGCCCGCAGCGATTGCCTTGTTGAGGTCGCCCGACTTCTGGATGCCACCATCGGTGATGATCGGGACGTAGCGACCGGTTTCGCGGAAGTAATCATCGCGGGCGGCCGCACACTGCATCGTAGCGCTGACCTGCGGCACACCGATGCCCAGGACCTCGCGGCTGGTGCAGATCGCGCCGGGTCCGACGCCAACCAGGATGCCGGCGACGCCGGTCTCCATCAGCTCGTGCGTGGCGGCGTAGCCAACGGTGTTGCCGACGAGGACCGGGATGGGCAGATCCTTGGTCAGGCGCTCGAAGCGCAGACCCTCCAGGCTGTGCGAGACGTGGCGGGCGGTGGTGACGGTGGCCTGGACGACAAAAATATCGCAGCCGGCTTCGACTGCGATATGGGCGAACTTCTTGGTGTTGGCGGGCGTTGCGGAGACGGCGACGGTGATACCCTCCGCCTTCATCTCACGCACACGTCTGGCGATCAACTCCGGCTGGATGGGCTGGGTGTAGTAGTTCTGCAGCAGGGCCGTGACTTCAGTCTTGGAGGCCGAGGCGATGGCCTGGAAAATTGCCTTGGTGTCTTCGTAACGAGTGTGAATGCCTTCGAGATTGAGGACGGCGAGACCACCCAGACGGCCGAGCTTGCCGGCGAACTCGGTGTTGACCACCGCGTCCGTGGCGGAAGCGAGGATTGGTATCTGAAATGAAAAATCGCCCAGGGTGAGCGAAACGTCTGTGAGGTCCGGGTTGACCGTGTAAGCTCCGGGGACGATAGCCACTTCGTCGAAGCCGTAGGCGTGATTCATCGGCTTGGTCGTGGCGGGGACCCCGGCATCTGGTATACGCGAGACCTCAACAGTGTTCATGACTGCACCCCTTACTTGAAAGAAAAGAATATCTCAGCCCGTGGATCAGGGTCAACGCTGATTCTTGCTTTTTTGTTAACTTGTATGCGCGGTAGAGCTGTATTTTATGGGATCCCTGTACGTCGTCGCAACGCCCATCGGTAACCTGGAGGACGTAAGCCTGCGGGCGCTGCGTGTGCTCAGCAACGTCTCGCTGGTCGCCGCCGAAGACACGCGCACGGCGGGGATTTTCTTGCGCCGCCACGGGCTCAATCCGCGCTACGTGAGCTACACGGACCACAACAAGAACGAACGCATCCCTTACATACTTCAACGCCTGGACGCGGGCGACGTTGCGCTGGTCTCCGACGCCGGCACGCCGGCGATCTCCGACCCCGGCGTGGAGCTGGTGGCGGCGGCCCGGGCCGCGGGACACGAGGTCGTG
>CAZNHI010000110.1:0-7200 GCA_964572535.1 uncultured Dehalococcoidia bacterium | reverse complement strand
GACCGCGCTGTGCAAGAACACGAACAGCTCGATCGCCATCGTCGACATGGACACACGCTTCGGTGACGTCGCGATCATGATGGATGTCGTGGTCGAGTACAGCATCGCGGATGTGGGCCGCGCCATCGACACGGTGGACCGCGACTCGATCCGAGAGTATCTGGTGCAACACGGTAGCGGCGTGCAGATTTTGCCGGCGCCTCTACACCCAACAGAGTGGGGCGCGTTGCACCGGCACCACATCGCCCGCGTCATCGAGCTCCTGGCGCAGACCCACGACTACGTGGTGGTGGACACGCCTGGAGCCTTCAACGAGCTGGTAGCGACGGCGCTGGAAGCCGCGGACATCATCCTTCTGGTGACCAGCATGGACATCGCCAGCATCAAGGACACCGCACTGGCGCTGGAGATGCTGCGGGCAGCCGCGGTGTCCGAAGACAAGGTCAAGCTGGTAATCAACCACTCGACCTCAGCCAACAGCCTGCGCGCCGAGGATGTTGAGCGGGTGCTGGAGTACGAAGTGTACTGGCGCATTCCGCACGACGTAGCGGTGAGCAACAGCAATCAGCTGGGGCAGCCGATCGTCCTGGCGAAGCCGTACGCCCGCGCTTCACGCGCGATTACGGATATGAGCTACAACCTTGCCGGCCTGCGGCGGGACAGGAAGGGTTTCCTGGACCGCGTGTTGGGACGATAGCTTCGCTCTGCGAATAGGGGGAACTTTTAAGTGAACGATTACGGTCAGAAGAGGCCGATCTTCCCTAACACGCCGGGCGGACCAAGCGGCCCCGGCAGCCGCAACCAGCCAACGCGAAATCCCCTGCTGCAGTCCAGTGAGGCGTTTAACGAGCTGAAGTTTCGGCTGCACCAGCGCCTGATTGAGGAGCTGGACGCTACCAAGATTGAGAATCCGGACAGCCCGAAGGCCCGCGAGGTAGTTGAGAACTCGGCCAAGGCGCTGATCCAGACCGAGATGCCCGGTGTCGTCGGGTTCAGCCGTGACGAGCTCATCGCCGCGGTCTGCGACGAGATCCTGGGCTACGGGCCGATTCAGCCGCTGCTGCAGGACCCCTCGATTTCTGAGATCATGGTAAACGCCCCGGACACGGTGTACTTCGAAAAGGACGGCCGGCTGTTCCTGAGCCCGATCCGCTTCCGTGACGCCGGCCACATCATGCGCGTCATCGAGCGCGTCCTGGCGCCGCTTGGCAGACGCGTCGACGAGTCTTCACCGATGGTTGACGCGCGGCTCCCGGACGGCTCCCGTGTCAACATCATCATCCCGCCGGTAGCTCCACGCAGCCCGGCTATGACAATCCGGAAGTTCCGTGCTGACAAGATGACGATGGATGACCTGGTACAGGTCGGCGCCTGCACCCACGAGCTGGCGGAGTTCATGCGGGCCTGTGTGCAGGCCAAGCTGAACACGATCATCTCCGGTGGTACCGGTTCCGGTAAGACGACGATGCTCAACGCGCTCTCCGGCTTCATCCCGGACACCGAGCGCATCGTGACGATTGAAGACCCGACGGAGCTGAAGCTGCAACAGGCGCACGTGGTGTCATTGGAAGCGCGCCCCGCCAGCCTCGAGGGCCGGGGCGAGGTTTCCCAGCGAGACCTCGTACGCAACTCCCTGCGTATGCGGCCCGACCGAATCATCGTCGGTGAGGTCCGAGGCTCCGAAGCCTTCGACATGATGCAGGCGATGAACACCGGTCACGAGGGTTCGGTAAGCACGGTGCACGCCAACTCTCCGCGTGACGGCCTGGCCCGTATCGAGAACATGATCCTGATGGCGAACCTGGACCTGCCCTCAAGGGCCATCCGGGAGCAGATCGCTTCGGCGATCCACGTGATTATCCAGGTGAGCCGCTTCTCTGACGGTACCCGCAAGGTGACGCACATCAGCGAGGTGTCCGGCATGGAGGGTCAGGTGGTGACGATGCAGGACATCTTCCGCTACGAGCAGACCGGTATCGATAGCGAGGGCCGGGTACGCGGCGCCTTCCGGTCCACGGGCATCCGCCCGCGGTTTGCGGAGCGCTTCGAGAGTCTCGGCATCCAGCTTGCGGCCAACATCTTCTCGGGGGTTGCTGCTTAGATGGACCTGCTCGCAGTAATCGCCGCACTGCTGATCTTTGGCTGCATCGTCTGCGTCCTGATGGCCATTTACCAAGCCTCAGCCAGCCCGCGTAGCCACCTGGAGCGACGGCTGGGCAACCTGATGGGCGATGGCGCTGGCTTCGATGTGACGGCCGCCACGTTCGAAGGCCTGCGCAGCAAGCGCGTGGGCACGATCCCGATCATCTCGTCACTCATGGCGGGCAAGAACACCGCCGAAGAGCTGGCGTTGCAGCTGGAACGCGCAGACATGAAGTTGACCGTTTCAGAGTTTGTGGCGGTTCGCATATTCATGGGCCTGTTTGGCCTGGGCCTGCCGATCCTGTTCCTCGGCACCACACCCCCCGGCATCCTGGTGGCGCTGGGGGCAGGCATCTTCGGATACACGCTGCCGAAGCTCTACATGGGCCGCGGCAGGTCAAAACGAGTGAACAAGCTTAGCGAGCAGCTGCCCGATGCGCTGACCATGCTGGCGAACGCTCTGAAGTCCGGATTCGGTCTCATGCAGAGCATGGACATGGTGGCGCGAGAGTTGGAGCACCCGATCGCCACGGACATCCGGCGCATGCTCCAGGACATCAACGTCGGTGCGGCCACGGATGAAGCGCTGCAGGCCCTTGCCCGCCGCAGCGGCAGCTCGGACCTCGACATCGTTGTAACGGCGATGCTGATCCAGCAATCTACCGGCGGTAACCTCGCCGAGATCCTCGAAACTGTGGGGCACACGATGCGTGAGCGCATCCGCATCCGCGGCGAGATCAAGACTCTGACCACGCAGCAGGTGATGACAGGTGTCATCATCGGCATGCTGCCAGTGTTCATCGCGCTGGGGATTACCGTCATCAACCCAGATTACATTAGCGTGCTGTTCACGCGGACGATTGGCCAGGTCATGATTGCCGGCGCGATCATGATGGAGTTGTTTGGCATGTTCGTAATCAAGCGCATTCTGGCGATTGAGGTGTAGCTGTGATCATTGAATTAGGAGCTGCCCTGGTTTTCGCGGCCATCTTCCTGCTGGTAGTAGGACTCGGCTGGAAGACGCCAAACCCCATGGACGCGCGCGTGGCATCGATTCGCGGTGAGCGAACATCGCTGGACTTCGCGTTCTCTGATGGGCCGGGTTCGGCAAAGACGCGCCTCCTGGGCCCGATGGCGCTCTCGATCGCGGCTGCGATGCAGAAGCTGCTGCCGGTCAACTGGGTTAAAGGCATCGAACGCCGCCTTGTAATGGCGGGCGAGCCGACGACGTTGAGCGGTTTCCTTATCGGCTCGGCAATCGCGGACGCGGTGCTGATTCTGGTGGCGATTACGCTGATCTCTTCCGGCGGCGGCGTTGGTGGCCTGAACCTCGTCATGCTCGGCGGCATCGGCGTCATAGGGCTGATGGGGCCAAAGATCTGGCTGAGTAACCGAGTAAAGCACCGCCAGAAGGAGATACTCAAGACACTGCCGGACGCCTTCGACCTGATTACTACGTGTGTCGAGGCGGGCCTCGGCCTTGAGGCAGCGCTGGCCCGCGTGGCGGAAAAGACGCCGGGCGCCTTCGGCGAAGAGCTGCACCTGATGCTGCACGATGTGGCATTGGGCAAGCTGCGCCGCGACGCCCTGAAGGAGCTGGGCGAGCGCGTAGGCCTCTCAGACCTGAGCACTTTTATCAACGCGGTCATCCAGGCTGAGAGCATGGGTACCAGCATCGCGGCAGTGCTCAGGGTTCAGGCTGACCAGATGCGCATGAAGCGCCGCCAGCGAGCCGAGCAGCAGGCACAGGCGGCGCCGATCAAAATGATGTTCCCGCTGGTGCTGTTCATCTTCCCAACTATGTTCCTGGTGATTCTGGGCCCCGCAGGGATTCAGATTTACGAGCAGTTTCTCGGGCGAGGTAAGTAACCCTTGCTCGTGGCGAACACGAGCCGGGGGACGATTCTCGGCCAGGCTATCGAAGTGGCGCAAACGGCGGCTCAAAAGGTTAGGGGCCTGTTGGGCCGCGAGTGCCTGGAGGACGGCCAGGGGCTTCTGTTCAAGGGCGCCGGCTCGCTGCACACAATGTTCATGCGCTTCCCAATCGATATCGTTTACGCCGACAAAAACGGCAAAGTGGTGAAGCTGGCTGAGAGCGTGGGTCCGTTCAAGTTGGTGGCGGCGCCGCTGCGCTGCTACTACGCGCTCGAGCTGCCCGCGGGCGCAATCAAGAACTCCGGCACACGCGTCGGCGACCGCCTGAACTTCGATGAAGAGATGGAGCTCGCGGCCTAGGGGCGCACCGGCTCCCAGGTAACGATACCGAGCCGGCGTTGGGCGAGGCTCAAAGCAAAACCACTATTCATTGGCACCGATTGAGTGCGCACCGCCCCTGCGAGGCGGTCATCTTGCACGCTGCCTTCGAGGACCCAGAGAGGCCTGCGCGCCGAGCGCTGCAGCGATTCGAGGTCCGGATAGATGCGTGGGGGCAGGCTGAGGAATCGCAGCTCCGGCGCGGCCCCGCGGGCGAAGAGCAGCGTGACGAACTCTCCCATGGCGGGCAGGAGGTGGCGCTCCTCGCCGTGGACGGGCGCCCACAGCGGCGCAAACTCGGAGATCGGCGCGCGGCTGAAGAGCACGGCGACGCAGAGCCGGGAGGCGTGCGCCTCCATCTCGTCCAGGAACGCGCCGATTTCGGCGATGTCGTAACCGACCTGGCTGATGAACGCCACGTCCGCGACGGGTGCGCTGCTGGGGCTGGGCCAGCGCTCGTCGAACACGTCTATGTTGCCGATCGCGTGCTCGCTGGCGGCTTGTTGGATTGCAGTGCGCATGCCCGCGGAGGGCTCTACGGCGAAGACCCGGCGCGCGAGCAGGGCAATTGGCAGCGTGTAGCGGCCTCCCCCGGCGCCGATATCAATCCAGGTCTCCTCCGGACGCACAAGCGAGCGCAGGACATCGAGCAGTGGTTCGTCGGTGCGCTGCGGGTCGGCTGTGAAGCTCTGGGCGACGGATCCGTAGAAGTCCTCCGGCCGCGGCCGGTCCGGCAGGCTCTCGACCTGCTCGCGCTCGGCGATGACGAGGTCGTGCCAGGCTGTGGCGGCTTCGGACGCGCTGGGACGGAGGATGCTCACGCCACGATCATAGCGCCGGGACTGGCGTCAGGGGATGGTGAGCCGTTGGCCTGGGTAGATGTAGTTGGGATTGTCCAGGCCGTTGGCGGCGGCAATGGCGCTAACCGAAGTGCCGAAACGCCCGGCAATGCCGTACAGCGTGTCGCCGGACTCGACCACGTAAGTAGTGCCGCCGCCGGAGGGCGCAGGCGCGGGCGCTGGAGCGGACGTACCGGCGCTGCCACCACCACCGCCTCCGCTCGATGCCGTCGTATTGCCGCCGGCTCCGGGGATGATTAGCTGCTGGCCGACGTAGATGTAGTTCGCGTCGGAGAGGCCGTTCGCCTGGACAATGGCGTCGACGGTCGTCCCGTACTTACCGGCGATGAGACCCAGCGTCTCGCCAGACTGCACGACGTGAGTGCCGTCTGCGGCTCCGGGCGCAGTAACCTGGGGCGGCGGTGGCTGCCTCGCTGGCTTGTCGCGCAGGACGCCGAGGACTTCGGGCGGGGTAACGCCGTAGCGCCAGAGCGAGACATAGTCGTTGCCCAGCGCGAAAGCCGCGTCAATGAAGCGGCCCCATTCGTTGGCGTCCTTGGTGGAGCCCTGGCCGGTGTGATGGATCGGCAAGCCCAGGTTGCCATAGACGGCGTGGGTGACGCTGAGCAGGAACTCGGGCGTCAGTCCATTAGTCGGGACAGGATGGCCGGCGGCGGCGTACTTCTCGTAGTTAGCCGGCGTGTCGAAGGTCTTCCAGTACTGCTGCGGGGCGATCGCGTTGATGAAACCGCCGAATTCCTTCATCGGGATGGCGTCGCGCAGCCAGGGCCGAGCGTCGATCGAGAGGACGACATGGGAGTTCGGCGCGAGGCGGCGCAGCTCCTGGCCGAACCTGGCCGCGTCTTGAGGACTGCCTCGCCAGAAGCCAGAGTGCGGCTCGACATCCAGAAAAAGGCTGCGGGCGCCTGACAGTAGCACGGCGGCGGCCATGCGCGCCTCTTCGATGGGGTCGGTGCCGTGGAGGACGCACCAGGCGTGGAAAGGCACGCCGGCGCCTTCGAAGTAGTTAGCGAGCACCTGTACCTGCGGCTGGCCGGTGACTGCGTAGCGCGAAGTGTCGTACTCCGACATCCAGGTGACGCCGTCGTGAGTCTTGAGGAGGATGCCCAGGCCGTACTCGCGCAGCTTCTGGCCGATCACGTTGGGCTCGCCGTCGGTGGAGAACTGCCAGACCCAGGCGAGGTGGAAGTTGCCGCTAGCAGCCGCCCTGGCCGGACGGGTGGAAGCGCCCAGGGCGGCTGCTCCGCCGAGGCCTGTTGCCAGTGTGGCGCCGATTAGCTGTCTTCGGCTGTACCTGCGGACCGGTGGCTCGAAAGGCATCCCGGCGAATATAACATAATGATGTGGTTATCGTCCCTTGGCGCCAAAGGGGAAGCGGTTAAATCTTCATCTCAGATACGGCCAAAGGCATATACGCGGCCGTTAGCCGATGCTGAGAGCCTGGCCGGTAATGCGTGATCCCTCGTCTGTTACGAGGAAGACGGCCAGGCCGGCCACCTCCTCCTCCGTGACGAAACGTGACTCCAGCTTGCGGTATTCGGTCTCGCCTTCCTCGGCGGAGCGGCCCTGGGCTTCCGCGAGCTGGCGGTAGATGTTCAGCGCGCGGTCGCCGGCGACGGCGCCCGGGCAGATGCAGTTGACGGTGATGCCGTACTGCACGTTCTCCAGCGCCATCGATTCCGTGAGGTTGATGATCGCGGCCTTGGCTGCGCCGTATGAGGCGCGGCCGGCCCGGCCCCGCTTGCCGGCGCCAGATGAGAGGCTAATCACGCGTCCTTTGCCCAGCGGCTGCATGACGCGCAGGGCGTGCTTGCTGCAGAGGAAGACGCTGTTGAGGTCGGTTGTGAGCGCCTTGTCCCAGACGTCGAAGGGCATCTCTGCGACGGGGATCGGCGGGTCCAGCCACGCCGCGGTGTTGACGAGGATGTCGAGGCCGCCGAGACCC
>CAZNHI010000109.1:0-7205 GCA_964572535.1 uncultured Dehalococcoidia bacterium | reverse complement strand
CCCGGCCCGGCTGCTGGCGGATGTGGCCTCCTGTGTGCGTCCCGGCGGTGTCTGCGCCGGCCTCGAGCCCTCGCACAGCGACTTCGATTCGCCGGACGTCCGCGGCTGCGTTGCCTCCGCTGGCCTGGCACTCTTCCAGGTCGTCCAGCAAACGCCGAATTCGGCGCAATTCTGGCGGGCACAGGTCCCCGCGCTGCAGTCCCTACCCCGTCCTACGCTCACGCTGGCCGCCTAGCTAACACCCCTCACGCCCAAGCCCCCCAGCACAGGAACGAGTGCAGAGCGCAGCCAGACCACGGACCTGGTCACCTCGCCTCTTCGCGGACCCGTCTGCCCTCTGCCCGCCGCAGGGCCCGTCTGCCCGTCTGCAAGGATGCACTCCCCGTCTCCACTCTGTACTCTGCACTCAGCACTGGAGGGATCCCATGATTGTCGGTCAGGGTGAGCATCGATACGAACTGGTCGAAGGCTGGGAGCAGCTACCGCACGATTGGCACCACGGCGACGTCGCCGGCGTCGCAACCGACGACCAGGACCGCGTCTTTGTCTTCAACCGCAGCGAGCACCCGCTGATCGTCTACGGACGCGACGGCAGCTTCATCAAGTCCTGGGGCGAAGGCGTCTTCACGCGTCCCCACGGCATCACCATCCACGCTGGCATCGTCTACCTCGCCGACGACAGCGACCACACGGTGCGCAAGTTCACCCTCGACGGCGAGCTCCTCCAGACCCTGGGCACCCTGCATCAGCCCTCCGACACCGGCTACAAGGCGCCGTCTCTGACCACGATCACCCACGGCGGCGCGCCCTTCAACCGCCCTACGCGCCTCTCTGTAGGGACCAGCGGCGACCTCTACGTCTCTGACGGTTACGGCAACGCCCGCGTACACCGCTTCTCAGCCAAAGGGGAGCTATTGCAGTCCTGGGGTGGCCCCGGCACCGGCCCGGGACAATTCAACCTGCCTCACAGCGTCTGGGCCCACAGCGACGGCCGCGTCTTCGTCTGCGACCGCGAAAACGAGCGCGTGCAGATCTTCAGCCCGGAAGGCGAGTACCTCAGCGAGTGGACCAACATGAACCGCCCCGGCGACCTCTGCATCGACGCCGACGGCCGCGTCTACATCGGTGAGATGAACTGGTGGCAGGGCCACTTCGCGCTCACGGGCTTCCAGTGGACGGAGAACCGCATGGCGCGCATGACCGTGCGCGACCTGGACGGCAACGTCCTCTCCCACTTCGGTGACGAGGTCCAGGACCAGGATCCCTGCGCTGCCGCGAAGTTCACCTCACCCCACGGCATCTGCGTCGATTCCCAGGGCGATATCTACGTGGGCGAGGTCAGCCAGACCTCCTACGAGGGCACCATGTACCGCCCCGGCTGTCACTCGCTGCAGAAGTTTCGGCGCGTTGGCTGAGCGCTTCTCTTAGCGGCCGTTCTCGGACGGCTTCCTCGACGGGTACGGCGTCTTTGTCGGCGTCGGCGTCGGCGTCGGCGTCGGCGTGTTAGTGGGCGTGGCAGTCGGCGGGATGTACTCCGGGGTCGCCTGCGGCATCGGCGTGCTGGTGGGCCGCACGTAGAACACCGTACGAAACGTCCGCGTCCTCACGAATACCGTACAGACCACCTCAGGCTCGTCGCCGGCCGCCAGCATCAGCTTCAGGGCGTATTCGTCGTCATCGCCCGTGCCTTTGACCGTCGGTGAGGTGTCCAGCAGGACGGTAGTGTCTGATTCCTTGGCCACGCTCGCAGGCAGGGCATCCTGGCTCGCCTTCACCGCTTCGAAGTGCGTCTCGCCAATCAGCGACCCGCCCGCCAGTGCCCGGCCGAAGTCGAGCACCGCCGGCGCGCCGGAATCGATCACCAGCGCCTCTTTGGCGCAGTCCATCTCCAGCGGTTCCGGCCGAGACGCGCCCTGCTCCGGCAGCACCTGCAGCGGGTTAATCTGCGCGCCGTTGCTCTTGACCTCGAAGTGCAGGTGCTTACCCTGCGCCTTGCCCGTATCGCCGCCCAGACCCAGGAGCTCGCCCTGCCGCACGACCTGCCCTTCCTGCGCTGCAACCTGGCTCATGTGCCCGTAAAGCGTCACGAGGCCGCCACCGTGATCGATGATCACGTGGTAGCCGTAGTCTTCGTGCTCGGTGCCACCCGCGAAGGTCACGGTGCCTCGCGCAGCCGCCCTGATCGGTGAGTCCTCGTCTAATTCGAAGCCGATGTCGATGCCCAGCGGATGCCACGGTCCGATTTCGCTCGTAATCGGACCGTCCGCCGGCCAGACAAACGGGTAGCTCCTCACCACCGTGACTGGGACCGACTTGTCGGAAGGGCTGGCCAGCGTCTGCGTCGTCGGCGCCTCAACGCGCGGCGGCTTGGCCTCTAGCTCCTGCAGAGCCGTCACCGGCGCTGCGGGTGGCAGTGCTTGCGCCGCCTCGTTTCCAGTACCCAGCGTCACAGCGATCAGTACCAGGCCCCCCGCGACGAGAGCGAGGCTTTCGGTGCGCCTCACTCGCCGGATGTGCGGCGGCGCTCTCCCGATAGCGTGCGCCTCCTCGCCGGCCGAAGGTTCGGGCGGGCGCGGACGCAACAGATACAGCAGACCGATTAAGAAGGTGAGCAAGCGTATTGTCCGGACGGCAGGCCAGCCGGGGCCTTTCTTCTGATGGACATCCCTCCCGTCAGAGTGCAGGACTGGGCGTTGAAAGGCTGGAAGCACTCTCAAATGAATATCGGCCGGAAGGACGCGTCTCCCTAGTCCCTCGCGTAGGCGGATCCGGCGCCTCTTGCGCCCCTTTAGCAGGGGTCCGGGGGTGTCCCCCGGCTTTCAAGACCCGGGCTCCGGGAGCGTCCCCCGGCTTCCAACACAAAAGCCCCCTCTCCTCGCAAGGAGAGGGGGTTGGGGGCGAGGTTACCCTGCGCCCCTTTAGAGGGTCTGGGGAGCCCCCCAGCTTCAACGTCGAGGGGGATCCCTCGCATCGGCCACGACACCCGCAATCCTCAGAACACCGTAGGGGCGCACGGCCGTGCGCCCCTACCCCGGCCTGCAACCCAAACGCTGCATCTGCCCCTTCAGCAGGGCTCCGGGGGCGTCCCCGGCTTCCAACACAAAAGCCCCCTCTCCTCGCAAGGAGAGGGGGTTGGGGGTGAGGTTATCTTGCGCCCCTTTAGAGGGTCTGGGGAGTCCCCGGCTTTGAATGCCCGGCCGCTGGCTTTAGCTACAATGCGCACACCAGACCCCGCTGGCGAACGCAAGTGAGGCAACCGCAATGAAAATCCTCGTCGTCACCGGACTGACGCTGCCCGAAGTCACAGATCAGGAGATGGAGGCGATCTACGTCGCCTCCGGCGAGGGCGACATCGTCGTTGCGCACTCCGCCGACGAGGCGCGCGAGCACTGGCCCGACGCCGAAGTCGCGATGGGTATCCTCGACCGCGAGACTTTCAAGACCGCCCGCAACCTGCGCTGGCTGCACTCGACCGCCGCCGGCGCCGACATGCTCATGTATCCCGAAATGGTGGAGAGCGCCGTGCAGCTCAGCGGCGAGAAAGGCCTCGTCGGCGAGCACCTGGCCGACCACGCTTTCGGCCTGCTGCTGACCCTGACCCGTCAGCTCAAGCGCGCCACCCTGGAGGCCCCCAGGAGCTGGCCCAGCCGGCCCTCGATGCGCAAAGTCATGATCGAGCTCAGCGGCCGCACCCTGGGCATCATCGGCCTCGGCGGCACGGGGCACTCCGTCGCCCGCCGCGCCCGCGCCTTCGGCATGGACGTGATCGCCGTCGATAGCGAAGCCGTGCCCTCAACCCCTGACGTCTCCGCGCTCTGGGGCATGGACCACTTCCACGACCTGCTCGCCGCGTCGGACGTCGTCGTCGTCTGCTGCCCGCTCACCAACGAGACCCGCGGTCTGTTCAACGATGCGGCCTTTGCCGCCATGAAGCCCGATTCTTACCTGATCAACGTCACTCGCGGCCCCATCATCGATGCCGAAGCGATCGTGCGCGCGCTCAGGGGCGGCCCTCTGGCCGGCGCCGGCCTCGACGTCACGCCCATCGAGCCCCTACCGGAAGATCACGAGCTCTGGACCTTCCCCAACGTGATGATCACGCCGCACACCGCCGGCGCCTCCCAGTACCGCGCCGGGCGCAACGTGCAGCGCTTCATCAAGAACCTCGCCCACTACCGCAACAACACCCCCATGGAGGGCGTCATCGACAAGACAAAGGGCTTCTAGCCAGACCTCGGACTGCCATCCAGCGTTGTCTGGTCTCGTCTTTAGCGGGGGTATGGGGGGTGCCCCATCTTCAATGCCGAGGCGTCATCGACAAGAGCAAGGGCTTCTAGCCAGACCTCGGACTGCCATCCAGCGCCGCTTCGGTTCGCGGCATTTCGTCAGAGGAGTGAAAAATGTAGGGGCGCACGGCCGTGCGCCCCTACTGCCTGTCTATCACACGATCAGCGCCGCTTCTTCACTTCAACGGCGTAGCCGTGAGCCACAATGCCGTAGGTGCCCAGCATGCTGCGTACCTACGGCAAGCTCTACTTACGCAAACCCTCAGGCAAGCGGTTGGTAGCTGGACGCCAGACTCTACCCCACCATGATCGGCGGCACTTCTACCCCCAGCTTCGGCGCCAGACAGGCCTCCCTCGCCAGCAGGATCGCCTCGTCCGCCGTGTCGCCGATCGCGGAGCCACGCCGGTAGCAGTACGCCTCCGGGTGCCACGGCTCCGACGGCTCCACGCCGTCCACCAGCGCCTTCGCCGCCTTCAACAGCCGCTGCCGCACGTGGATGATCTGGTAGTCCAGGCTCGTCAGGTGCTCCCGGCGCCGGTCGGCAATCGGGCCCCACTGGTTCTCCATCATGGCGATGTCCTGCAGCGGGAACGTCTTGATCCCGGTGTAGTTGTAGTTGCGCTGCTTCTCCCGGTCGATCAGGTAGTCGTTGGTAACGTTGGCTTCGGTCTGCCACGTCCCGGGGTTCAGCTCCGGGTAGTAGTAGCCGCCGCGCATGTACTCCTGCAGCTCCGCCTCTGGGATGGGGTCGAAGCTCCAGCGCAGGCGGTAGAACATCAGGCTCTTGTTATCGATCGGCACCCGGATGTTCGAGTAGTGCGTGTTTGGCCCGCCGATGCCCGCGGTGCAGAAAATCGGCAGCATCAGCGACACCTGCAGGTCCGCGCGTACCTTGCCATCCGGCAGGTCCGTAGTCGTCACGGCGATCACACCCGACTCGCTATCTTCCAGCTGGGTGGTGCCGCGGGTGACCACACGACGGTTGCCGACCGCCAGCGGGAACCTGTCTTCATCCGCCCGCCGATTGCCGTTCAGCGGGTTGTTGCGCTGCGCCTGAGCCGGGTTCAGCGGGTTCGGCACGTGTACGTCCTCGAGCGTGCTGTGCAGGAAGCGCGCGTGGCTCGGGTCGAAGTCGCCCTCCATCGCCTGCATGTAGTTGCATTCCAGGCGGAACTTCTTGATGTAGCGATTCTCCGGCGCCACCTTCGTCCACTCGAAGTTCGGGAAGGGCGGCATCTTGTCGCGCGGGCCCATGAAGGCCCAGATCAGCCCACCCGCGTCGACCGTCGGGTAGGACGTGATGCTGATCTTTTCCCTGTACGTCTCGCCCTCCGGCGCGCTCGGCAGGTCGACACACTCGCCGTTCACGTCGAACTTCCAGCCGTGGTACACGCAGCGCAGCCCCTGCTCCTCGTTGCGGCCGAAGAACATCGGCGCGCCGCGGTGCGCACAATACGCATCCACAAGCCCAACCTTACCGTCCGTATCCCGGAAGGCGATCAGGTCCTCGTTCAGCACCTTCACGCGCACCGGCATCCCGTCCGGCGTTGGCAGCTCCTCAGCCAGCGCCACCGGCAGCCAGAAGCGCCGGAACAAATCGCCCATCGGCGTACCGGCCTCGGTCTGCGTGATCAGTTCGTTGTCTTCTTTAGTTAGCATGCGCGCCTACCCTCAGCTTGCGATTCCGGACTCTGGCGACAACTTTACTACTTTTGCACCCTAACGTACACGTAAACTGCCAACGCCCCATCTGTCGTTGCGACCCATCGCCGCAGGCGAGGCGAAATGCATCCTCAGCACCCTCGAAGGGCAACCTCGGTAACCCGCCCGCGCCCCGTACCCACGTTGGGCAGTCAGCGCCGTGTCCACCCCCGCCCCAATCCGCTTATCCGCTCCCCATCCGCTGACAGCTCCCCGCGCCACCCCACCCTCAGCGCTCTCCCGCCGACCCGCTACCCTTAACCCATGATCACCCTGCGCCTACGACACGCGCCGCAACCCACACCACCCAGCGCAAAACGAAAAACACGCGAAAAGCCAATCAAAACAATCAAACGCCCGCATAACCGAATCTGACGGCCAGCCAAAGTTTGATTGAATCCCGCCGAAAACTGACAACTGAGGACTGATAACTGAAAACTGATAACTGACTACTAATCGCTGACCGCTGATAGCCGATCGCTGATAGCCGAAAGCCCGCTACTCCCTCAGCGCCCGGTACACCCTCTCCGACGTCACCGGCAGGTCCCGCACCCGCGCCCCCACCGCGTCCACCACCGCGTTCGAGATCGCGGCCGGCACCGGGATGTGTGGCCCCTCGCCGATGCCACGGATGTTGTACGGCCCGTACCCCGCCTCGGACTCCAGCAGGACCGTGCGCAGCTCCGGGATGTCGCGGATGTTCGGCAGCTTGTAGTCGCCGAACGACAGCGACGTCACCCGGCCGTCCTCCACGCGCACCTCTTCCATCAGCGCGTAGCCCAGGCCCTGGATAGCGCCGCCGTTGATCTGCCCCTGGTGACCGATGGGGTTGATGATCCGGCCCACGTCGTGCGCCGTCGTCAGCTTCAGCAGCTTCACCTCACCCGTCTCCGGGTCCACCGACACCTCGGCCACCTGCGCCACGAAGGACGTGATGTGCCGCTGGCCGGGGCCGCCCTCCTGGCTGTGCCCTCGTCCCGTCACCGTCTCGCCCGTCCGCCGCAGCAGCTCCTGCCACGTGATCGCCTCTTCGATGTCGGTGCGCCTGATCTCGTTGCCCGCGAACGAGAGCCTGTCTGCCGGCCAGCCCAGCTCCCGCACCACCAGCTCTCCCAGCAGCCGCCGCACCTCCTCCGCCGCCAGGAAGCACGCGACCGTGTTCACCCGCGTCGCCCGGCTGCCCGCGACGCCTGAGTCGAACTTCAGCGCGTCCGTGT
>CAZNHI010000108.1:0-7207 GCA_964572535.1 uncultured Dehalococcoidia bacterium | reverse complement strand
GACGGGCGCTGCAGCCGGGCGCGCCGGTGCTGGTGCCTCGGGCGCGCCCTTGGGCTTGGGGGGCGGGAACACGGGCGCCTGCATCAGGCCCTGCTTGGCCAGCAGCTTGTGGATGATCAGGGTGGGCTGGGCGCCCTTGGAGAGCCAGCCCTTGACCTTCTCCTCGTCGATGACGAAGGTGGTGGGCTCGGTGCGCGGGTTGTAGGTACCGACGATTTCGACGTACTTGCCGTCGCGCGGCGCGCGAGCATCGGCGATTACGACGCGGTAGGTAGGTTGCTTCTTCTTGCCCACCCGCGCGAGTCTGATTTTCAGCAATGTGTTCTCCTCATCTGACCTAACGAATGCCCATCATTTTGGCCATCTTGCCGGAGGCCATTGACTGCATCAGTTTTTTCGCTTCTTTCCACTGTTTGAGCAGCTGGTTCACGTCGGCGGGGGTGGTGCCGCTACCATCTGCGATGCGCTTGCGGCGGCTGCCGTTGATCATGTCCGGGGTGTGCCGCTCCGCTGGAGTCATCGAAAAAACGATGGCCTCCATGCGCTTGAAAAAGGTATCGTCAATCTGCGTTGCCTGCAACTGGCGCTTCATGTTACCCATGCCCGGGATCATGCCGATGAGGTCGCCTATGGGCCCCATCTTGCGCACCTGCTGCATCTGAGCCACGAAGTCGTTGAGGTCCAGCTGACCTGCTTTGGCGCGCTTGCCAAAATCGACCATGGTGTCCTGGCCCACCTGGGCCTGCGCCTTTTCGATCAGGGTCATGACGTCGCCCATGCCCAGGATGCGTTGGGCAAAGCGGTCGGGATGGAAGGCTTCCAGGGCGTCGGCGCGCTCACCGGTACCGATGAACTTGATCGGCAGGCCGGTCATGGCGCGGATCGAGAGCGCGGCGCCACCGCGGGCGTCGCCGTCCAGCTTGGTCAACACGAAGCCTGAGATTCGCGTCGCCTGACCGAACTCCTCCGCGACGTGCACAGCCTCCTGGCCCGTCATGGCGTCGACCACGAGCAGCGTCTCGTGCGGTTGGAAGCCCGACTCGAGCGCCTTGATCTCCTCGACGACGTCCTCATCCAGTTGCAGGTAGCCGGGGGAGTCGACGATGAGCGTGCCGGCAGCGGTACGGCGTGCCTCGTCCAGGGCTGCGCGCGCGAGCTTCTTGATGTCGGAGGCGTTGCCTTCGAATACGGGCACGTCGTTCTGACGGCCCAGCGTTTGGAGCTGCTCGGCGGCGGCGATGCGGTAGGGGTCGGCCGAAACGAGTAGGGGGCGGCCGCCGCCCTTCTTGAGGTGCAATGCCAGCTTGGCGGCCAGGGTGGTCTTGCCGGCGCCCTTGAGACCAAGCAGCAGGATCACGGTGGGCGGCTGGGGCGCGGTCTCGAGCTGGGCCTGGCTGCCGCCGAGCATGTTAACCAGCTCTTCGCTGACAATCTTGATCACCTGCTGCGGGCCGGACAGCGACTGAAGCACCTCCGCGCCGGAGGAACGCTCGCGTATCGAGTTGATGAACTCGCGGACGACGCGGAAGTTTACATCCGCCTCAAGCAGGGCGACGCGCACCTCGCGCAGGGCCTCATCGAGGTCCTTTTCGCTTACGGTGCCGTGGCTGGAGAGGCGGCTGAACACACGCTGGAGCTTGTCGCTGAGCGCATCGAACATAAGCTCATTGATTGTACGGGAACAGAGGGAACAAGCGGAACAGAGGGAACAGCTCGCGAAGAGTTCCTCTGTGTTCCCGGTGTTCCTTCTGTTGCGCCGCGGCTGGTAAGCTCCCGGTTAGCGCAAGACGTTGCTAGCTGGAAGGACGCCTCTCATGCAGACCATTGAGTTCATCCGGTCGTCCATCGAGGCCGTCAACGAGATGGTGGACATCGCCATGCAGGAGCTGGACGACGAGCTGATTAACTGGCACCCGGGCGGGACAACGAACACGATTGCGCAGCTTCTGGCGCACCTGGTGTCCGGGCAGGATGTGCTGGTGAACGACAAGCTGGTGGTAGGCGGCGGCCCGACGCTGCACGATTCGGGGTGGGCTGAGAAGACCGGCATACCGCTGGAGCGGCCTCTAATCTGGCAGCGTGACGCCTGGCGCATGAATCTGCCGGCGTTTGTCGACTTCCGGCTGGCCGTGCGGGACTGCGCAACGAGGCTCGTCGATTCACTGAGCGAGGCAGAGCTGGACCGCGAGGCATCGTGGTTCCGGGGGCCGCCGCGGCCGGTTGCGAACCTGCTGCAGATGGTCTACATCCACCATGGCTTCGGCCACTGCGGCGAGATCTCGACGATCAAGGGCCTGCGCGGACTGAAGGGGCTGCCGTTCTAGCGAAGGAAGAGAAGGAACCAAAGGAACAACAGGGACGTTTCGCGAAGTGTTCCTCTTTGTTCCCTCTGTTCCTGTGTTCTCTAGGCGGGCATCCCGGCCTGGCGCAGCATCTCGGAACAAAGGTCACGCAGGGCCTGCACCGTGTCGCCGGTGTAGGCGGGCGCGTGGTGGCCGGCGATGACCTTCGGTTGCAGCGCTGCCAGCTTTTCGAAGATGCCGGCGGTGCGCGGGCCGACCGGTAGGTAGTCCGGCGCCTGCTCCAGCATCTTCAGCGCCGGGCCGACGACATCGCCAGCGGTGAGCGCTGGAGTTTCGCCGAACGTGGTGAAGAGGTCGCTGGCAAACAGCGTGCCGGTGGTCTCTTCGAAGGCCATGATCGCCTCCCAGGAGTGCGGGACGTGAGGCGTAGTCAGAAAGCGCAGGCGCTTCGATCCCAGGTCGAGCGTCTCGCCGTCGTCCAGCGCCAGGACGGGCCGATCGAAGAAGTCGTCTGCGCCGAGGCGTTTACCCATGGGGCTGTGTACGGGCTCCGCGTTGGGGGCGACACGCAGGAAGTCGTTGAGGGCGCCGCATTCGTCCGATTCCAGGTGTGACCAGGCGATGTAGCGCAACGTCGAGACGTCGATGAGGCTGCTGACGGCAGCAAGGGTCTCAGCGAAGATGCGCCGGCCGCCGGTGTGAAAGAGCAGGGGCCGCTGATCGCGGATGAGGAACTGCCCGAAGGCCAGCCGGCCGCCCTCCGGGAAGGTTGAGATGCGAAAGATGTCGGGGGCGATTTCGGTCACGTCGGTGGTCATGGCGCACCCTCCTGGGCGGGCTCCGGCCTGGCGTGACCTGGCTTTCGAGATCAAAGCCACGCCGGGGACACCCGGACCCCGCACCCGCCGGGCCAGCATAGCGCTTGGCGGGTTTATCCGAATTCGAACCAGGCCGCCGTCTGACCTATTATGAGTTTTATCGCCGCGAAAGCAGGTTCGGATAGTTGAGCCCGGAAGACGAGCTGCCAACAGACGGCTCGAAAGAGCAGGAACAGGACGACAGCCGTAGTGTCGTCCGCATACCGCGCCGTCGTAGGCCGGCGGATGGTCAGGCCGAGCCCGAGCTGCACGAAAGGATCCAGGGCGCCCGTCCCGGCGACCGCGCGATCCGCCTGACCCGGCCCGGCGAGCAGAAGCTACGGCGCCTGGGCGAAGGAGCCTTCGAGGCGACTGCGGCGGTGATGCGTCCGGCGACTGGGCCCGGGCGCTTCTGGGCCAACGTACGCCACAAACTGATCGGTCAGCCGCTGGCGACGGCGGAACTGCACCATGAGCGACTGAGTAAGTTCAAGGCGCTGGCAGTCTTTTCGTCTGACAACCTTTCGTCCGCTGCCTACGCGACGGAGGAAATGCTGCTCGTCCTGATCCTGGCGGGTACAGGCGCCTTCAGCTACGCGCTGCCTATCGCCGTGACAATCGCCCTGCTGGTCGCAATCGTGGCGGTGTCCTACATCCAGCTGGTGCGCGCCTACCCTCGTGGCGGCGGCGCCTACGACGTGACGCGGGTCAACATCGGCAAGTCGGCCAGCCTGCTGGCCGGCTCGACCTTGTGCGTGGACTTCATTCTGACGGTCGCCGTATCCACGGCCGCGGGCGTGGCCGCGATCACGTCTGCGCTGCCGGAGCTGCATGACTACAAGGTGGAGATGGCGATCGGGTTCGTTGTGTTGCTGACCCTGGGCAACCTGCGGGGCATCCGCGAATCCGGGTCGCTCTTCGCGATTCCGCCGTACTTCTTTATCCTGACCTTCGGAGGAATGATCGTCGTGGGCTTGACCCGGCTCGCCCTGGGCCACGAGCTGCACGTGATAGCGCCGGAAGAGACGATCGAACATGGCGCTGCGGCCGTGTCGCTGTTCCTGGTGCTGCGGGCGTTCTCATCCGGCGCTGCCGCGCTGACGGGTATCGAGGCTCTGGCAGAGGGGACGCCCTCGTTCAAGCCGCCGGAGGCCAAGAACGCGGCGATAACGCTGGCCTGGATGGCGGCGATCCTGGCGGCTTTCTTCATCGGCACGACGATCCTGGCCAAGGAGCTGGACATCGTGCCTTCGGAGCAAAAGACGGTCGTAGCGCAGATCGCCTCGGCGGTATTCGGAGAAAATGTCTTCTTCTACATGGTGCAGGTCGGTACGGCGCTGATCCTGGTGTTGGCCGCCAACACGGCCTTCGCCGGGTTGCCAACGCTGGCATCGGTTATGGCGCGCGACCGGGTGATGCCGACGCAGTTTGCGTACCGCGGCGAACGGCTAGCTTTCTCCAACGGCATCCTCGTGCTGGGACTGGCATCTTCGCTGGTGCTGTTTATGTTCAACGCAGAGACGCACAAGCTGATCCCTCTGTACGCCTTTGGCGTGTTCATGGCGTTCACGCTGTCGCAGGCCGGCATGGTGATCCACTGGCGGCGCAACAAGGGGCCGCGCTGGCGACTGTACCTGGTGATCAACGGGGTCGGATCAGTCGTGACGGGCGTTGTGGCGGTGATCGTCGGGGCGACAAAGTTTGCGGATGGCGCCTGGCTCTCGATGCTGGCGATGGCGATCCTGTTCGTGGTGCTGTGGCGCATCCAGGCGCACTACGCGGACGCTGAGGAGCAACTGGGCGGCGGCCTGCGCAGCGCTACCGGCGTGACCGAGCATTTCTACGGCATCTCGGCCGGCCGGCCGCAGACCGTCATCGTGCTGGTGGACGAGATCAACCGCGCCGTGCTGCGCACCGTGGCCTATGCGCGCACGCTCTCACCCCAGGCCGTGGCGGTGCACGTTACGGACGACCGTGAGGCCGCGGACGCCTTCCGCAAGCACTGGGAGGAGTCCGTACCCGACGTGCCGCTGACGATTCTGGAGTCGCCGTACAGGTCGCTGGTGGAGCCGTTGATGGCGTACATCGAGGGTATGGACCGCACGCAGCCTAACCACATGGTCACCGTAGTGCTGCCGGAGTTCGTGGTGGCGCGCTTCTGGCAGAAGTTCCTGCACAACCAGCTGGCGGGACGAATGAAGAACGCGCTGATCAAGCGGCCGAATACGGTGATCGTCGAAGTGCCGTATCACTTCGAGCGCTAGCTACGCGGCGCGTCTGCGATGCTATAGTTTCGGGCGATGGAAGTGACGCTGCTCGAGAAGCAAACGCGCCTGCAGGAGATCCTGCGTGAGATGGGCTCCGTGGTCGTCGCGTTCTCCGGAGGCGTGGACAGCACCTACGTCGCGGCGGCGGCCTTTGACGCATTGGGCGAGCGGGCGCTGGCCGTGACGGGCGTATCGCCTTCAATCCCGAAGTCGGAGGTCGAGGAGGCGCGGCAGCTGGCGGTGGACCTCGGAATCGCGCATCGCCTGATCGAGACGCACGAGATGGACAGCCCCGGCTACGTTGAGAACTCGCCGGACCGCTGCTTCTACTGCAAGGACGAGCTGTACACGCTGTTGGGCCAGATGACGCAGATCGACGGGTACGACTACGTGGTCGACGGCTGCAACCTCGACGATACGGGCGACCACCGTCCCGGACGCCGGGCCGCGGCGGAGCACGGCGTGCGCAGCCCGCTGATCGAAGCGGGGCTGACCAAGGACGAGATCAGGGAGCTTTCGAAGCAGCGCGGCCTGCCGACCTGGGACAAGCCGGCGATGGCCTGCCTCTCGTCCCGCATCCCCTACGGCTCGCCGGTGACGGTTGAGGTGCTGGACCAAATTGAGGAGGCCGAGGCGTTCCTGCGCTCGCTGGGGCTGCGGCAGCTGCGGGTGCGGCACCACGGTCAGGTGGCGCGCATCGAGCTGGACGAGAGCGGCATGGCGGTGCTGCTGGGCGGGGGCCGGCGAGCGGCGGTGGTGGAGCGCTTCAAGCAGCTGGGTTTCCTGTACGTGACGCTGGACCTGGCCGGCTTCCGATCCGGCAGCATGAATGACGTCCTCAAGCCCAGGAAGGACTGAACCGGTGACAGCGGAGACCGTCTCCGAGGTGCTGGCGACGCTCCTCGAGCTGCGTCGAGAATCCGCGAAGATCGTGGCGCGGATGCAGTTCGCGGTGCCGCGCAAGGAGCGCCGGGAGCTGCTCAAGCGCTTCGAGCTACTGCGCAAGCAGGGCAAGGTGATCACGCCGAAGGTCGAAGCGCTGCTTGCCACCGCGAGCGACGGCGCAGCCAAAGAGCGCCTGGAGCGCGATGTCTACTTCCTGGATCAGCTGCGCACCTTCGGGCTGGAGAAGGAGACGCCGGGCGATGAGTAGCACGCCGCCCGCGGGCCAGGGTGGGCCGGAGGCGATCACGCTGGTCGTAACCATGTCGATCAAGCCGGAGTTTGAGGACGAGTTTCTCGCCATGGCGCGAGGCTTTGCGGACCTCGTCTACGCCAACGAGCCGGGAGTGCTGCTCTACGTCCTGACCAAGCATCCGACCGAGGAGCACACGTACGTCTGGGTTGAGCGCTATCGCGACGAGGCGACGCTGAAGCAGCACGGCGAGACGAGCTACATGGCGGAGGTGCGCCCGAAGCTAGGGCAGTACCTGGCCGGGCGCCCGGAGGCCTTGCGGTTGCGGCAGGTGGTGCCGAGCTAGAGTTTGTCCCACAGGCGTATGCTTGATTGCGCTGACTCTGTGATTGCGAGCGAGAGGTAGACACATGCTTAGTCAAGAAGATAACGAGACTCTGTGCCGCATCGGGCCTGGGACGACGATGGGCAACCTGTTCCGCCAGTATTGGCTGCCGGCGCTGACATCGAGCGAGCTGCCTTCGCAGGACGGCCCGCCCGTACGGATCAAGCTGCTCGGCGAGGAACTAATCGCTTTTCGCATGACCTCCGGCGCCGTATCGCTAATCCAGAACTCCTGCCCGCACAGGGGCGCGTCGCTGTTCT
>CAZNHI010000107.1:0-7209 GCA_964572535.1 uncultured Dehalococcoidia bacterium | reverse complement strand
ACGAGAGCCCGAACACGACGCAGATCTACACTCACGTCTCAGAAGCTAAGAAGCGCGAGACCATGGAGTCTGCCTTCGAGGAACTAGGACGCATCGAGGCAGAGCGGTCGCGCCGGGCGCGAGACCGCGGTTAGCGCAGCGGAACCAACCAATGCGTCCCGTCGTCTTGAAGGCAGGATGATGCGCCTTCCAGTCTTGCTCAGCATCGCTGCAATCTTGATCGCCTGCGGCAGTAGCGACACAGGTTCTTCGCCCACGCCGATCTCCACGTCTACGACTTCAATCGAAGCGACGGCAGGTGTGACTCTGACCTCCCAGGCGACATCGACGGCTGTGCCGCGTGAAACCGTCCTGCCAACGCCGACGCAACGTCCGGTGGCTGCCACGCCCACGCCTCCTGCACTGGGTACGGGCATCAGCGGCGTGGCGCTCGTGGGGCCGAGTTGCCCTGTAGCGCGCGAGGATGACCCGTGCCCGGACAAGCCCTGGCCAGGAGTAGTAGTTGCGAGGACGCTCTCTGGCACCGAAGTAGGCAGGGCTGCGACCGATAACGAAGGGCGCTTCAGCATTCAGCTGCCACCCGGTAACTACAGGGCGGTAACGCTGACCACGGGTATCTTCCCCGCGCCTGCGAGCGTGGAGGTGATAGTGATCGCTGGTCAGATGACGCCGGTTGAGCTGCTACTCGACTCCGGGATCCGCTAGCCCCTTGGTGTTGAACATGGGGACACCCAAGCCCCCGCTGAGGTGACATCCCGGTCGTCCTTCGTTAGCCCCAGACCTTCTTCGCTACCTCTACGACTCGGCGCAGCTTGGCGGACTGTTGGTCGATGGTGAGTGGGTTGCCGGCGCCGGCGGAGGCGAATCCGCACTGCGTGCTCAGCGTCAGGCGCTCCAGCGGCACGTGCTTCGACGCTTCACGGATGCGCTGCTCGATCAGCGCCGCGTCCTCCAGTTCAGGCTCCTTCGTGGTCAGCAGGCCGAGCACGACGGTTGCGCTCGGCAGGACGTGCGCGAGCGGGCTGAAGTCGCCGGCGCGGGGCGTGTCGTACTCCAGCAGCAGCGCATCGTAGTTGGTCAGGCGCGGGAAGGCCTGCGGCGCGAAGAGGTCGTAGCCGCCGGTGGCAGACCAGCTCCCGCCGGGGCCGTTGCCGCGGCAGATATGAATCGCGCGCGTGACGCCCGTGATGCCCTCGAAGACGGAGTTGTCAATCTCGGCGTCGCCGATCAGCTCGGCTTCGAGGTCGTGGCCTTCTTTGCGCATCGCCTCCATAACCTCGGGGTCCGTGTAGCTCTGGCCGTAGTTCGGCGCGTCCATCTGGATGTAGTCGCAGCCGAGGGCGATAGCGCGCTCGATCACGTGCGTGCGAATGAAGTCACGAATGGCGATGAGGAAGGCGTCGACGTCAGGGTAGACGTGGCCGGAGGCCTTCTCGTCCCAGAAGATGCGGTGGTAGCTGGGGGACGGGAAGGTGTACTTGGTACGCCTGGAGGTGTGCTGCTTGAGAAAGCCGTACTCGTCGCCCACCAGATCACGCTCGAAGGTCAGCGGCTGGTCGAGGACGGTCCAGCCTGGTAACGGGATGCGAGAGGTACCTCCCTGGTTGGTGCGCCAGTAGCTGAACCACGCGGGCGCCTTGACGTCCGTGCGCATGTGGAAGCCGCCCATCGGTGCGCGATACGAGCGGTCGGTAATCGAGAGGGAGGCGATCCAGTTGGTGCGCCGCGCTTCGCCGTCCGAGATGATGTCGACGCCTGAGGCTTCCTGCAGCCGTATGTGATCGAGGACGACCTTGTCTTCGACGGCCTGCATGTCGGCGTCGCTGATCTTGCCCTCGTTGAGGTTATGGCGCGCCTCCTGCAGCACGGGCGGGCGCAGCAGGCTCCCGACAATGTCAGCGCGGGCGATCGGTGGTGTAGTGGGCACGGTGGTCCTCCCAGATAGCAGCGCGGGCCAGCGTCGGAAGCCTAACACGCTACGCGCCGGGGGCAAATCGAGTGGGCTAGCGCGCCTCTATCGCGATCGCTGGGATTGCTTCCGGCCGAGGCGTCGGCAGATCGAGGGTCGTGACGCGCCGCAGCTCGCGGCGGTACTTCGTGTCCTCGAAGGGCAGGCCGCGGTGCATGGTGCAGCGGTTGTCCCAGATCACCAGGTCGCCGACGGCCCAGGAATGCGTGTGGCGAAGTTCTTTTTGGACGGCGTGATCGCGCAGGTCGAGCAGCAGGAGGCGGCCGTCGGGTACGGGCCAATCGATGATTCGGGAGGCGTGGGAGGCGATGTAGAGCGACTTGCGGCCCGAGCCTGGGATGGTGTGCACCAGGGGGTGAATCGCCCCCTCAAGGCGTGCCGCCTCATCCGGCGAGAAGTCTTCGAAGCCGAGGTAGGCGCGTGAGTGCATCACGGAGTGGTGTGCCTTGAGTCCCTCGATCTCCGCCTTGGTCTCGTCCGGGAGGGAATCGTAGGCGGCGCGCAAGTCCGCGAACTCCGTGTCGCCGCCGACCTCGGGCACAACCCTGGCGTGCAGCATGGAGTAGCGACCGCGGGGGTCGTTGAAGGAAGCGTCGGTGTGCCAGAGGCGGTTGCCCAAGCTGTACATGCGGCGGCGGTTGTAGGTGTCCATGACCTCGCCGCTCTCGTCGAGGTTAGAGATGTCGATCAGGGCGTCGTTGCCGAAGCGGTTGTTGCCCAGCACGCGGTTGCGGTTGAGCTGGCCGTCGAGGCGTTGGGCGAAGGCGAGCTGCTCCTCGTCCGTGAAGGCCTGATTGTGGAACACCAGCACGGCGTACTCATCCATCCCGGCCCGAATTTCGGCGAGCGCCTCCTCGTCTTCGAGGCTGCGCAGCTCGATCGGGCTGGTGACTTCGCCGACGAAGAGCGGGTGAAGCTTTCGGAAGGTCACGGACATGGGGCACCCCCTGGTCAGGTTGGTCGGAGTCTAGGATCGGCGCTGAAGCAAGTCAATTGGGCCGCCTCCGTCGCGCCCTGCGCCTAGCGCCATATCCGGCCCGGCCCTAAAATCGAGACGTGCCCCGAGACGCCGAGACACTGGCCCTCATCGCCCTTTCGGTCGCTGAATACGAGCAGATCGTCGCCCTCCTGGACCGGGAGCCGAACGACGTCGAGCTGGGTATGTTCGGCGCCATGTGGAGCGAACACTGCGGCTACAAGAATAGCAAGCCGCTGCTGCGCCTGTTCCCCAGCACGGGGCCACAGGTCCTGACCACGCGCGGTGGCGAGAACGCCGGCGCTGTCGATATCGGCGGGGGCTACTGCGTTGTGTTCAAGGTTGAGTCGCACAACCATCCGTCGGCGATTGAGCCGTACGAGGGCGCCGCGACCGGTGTAGGCGGTATCGTGCGCGACATCTTTGCGATGGGCGCGCGGCCGATCGCGCTGTTTGACTCACTGCGGTTTGGGCCGATAACGGCCGGGAACAAGGAGCAAGGGACACGGGAAAAGGAGCGGACGGCGCGTAACCGGTCGTTGTTCCGTGGCGTCGTTGCCGGGATTGGGGGCTATGGGAACTGCCTTGGCGTGCCGACCGTGGGTGGCGAGGTCTCGTTCTCGGAGTCGTACGACGGCAACCCGCTGGTCAATGCGATGTGTGTCGGCGTGGCGCGCAGCGACAAGCTGCTGCGGGCGATCGCGATCGGCGTCGGCAACCCGA
The DNA here is from genome assembly GCA_964572535.1 of uncultured Dehalococcoidia bacterium. Classification (GTDB taxonomy): domain Bacteria; phylum Chloroflexota; class Dehalococcoidia; order DSTF01; family WHTK01; genus WHTK01. The sequence continues at coordinate 3,541 of CAZNHI010000107.1, read as the reverse complement.
TCATCCTGGTCGGCGCCGATACGGGCCGCGACGGCATCGGCGGGGCGAACGTCCTGGCATCCCGTACCTTCGAGGCGGGGCAAGAAGAGTTGCGGCCGACGGTGCAAGTTGGCAACCCGTTCCTCGAGAAGCTGCTGATGGAGGCCTGCGTGGAGCTGGCGGAGCACCACGGCGACTGGATCGTGGGGCTGCAGGACTGCGGCGCGGCCGGCCTGACCAGTTCGCTGGTCGAGTGTGCGGCGCGCGGCGACTCCGGTATCGAGATCGACGTGGCGCTGGTGCCGCGCCGTGAGACCGGCATGACGGCGGCGGAGGTCATGCTCAGCGAGTCTCAGGAGCGCATGATCGTCGTCGCCAAGATGGAGCACGAAGCGGACGTAATGGCGCACTTCCGGCGCTGGGAGATTCATTGCGACGTCATCGGCCACGTCACGGACGACGGCATCGTGCGGATCCGCGACGGCGACGAGGAGTGCGTGCGCGTACCGGCACGTATCTTCACCGATGCGCCGGAGTACAGGCGCCAGGGCGTCAAGCCGCGTGGCCTCGATGAGCTGCAGACCTATGACCTGGCGTTTCTGCCGGACATTGTCGCCTGGGATGAGGGACCCGCCGACGCCAACGCCGCCTTGCTGCAGCTGCTGGCTTCGCCTGAGATCACGCACAAGCGTTGGATCTGGCGTCAGTACGACCACCAGGTGCTCATCAACACGGTCGTGGGGCCGGGCTCAGACGCGGCGGTGCTAAGGATCAAGGAGGCCGCGCCACGTGGCATTGCGGTCTCAATCGACGGCGACGGTGTCAAGACGTTCCTCGACCCTTTCGCGGGTGGCGCGATGGCCGTCGCGGAGGCGACGCGAAATGTGGCTTGCACCGGCGCGCGCCCCGTTGCGATCACCGACTGCCTCAACTTCGGCAATCCGGAGCGTCTGGACGTCTATTTCCAGCTGGAGGAGTGCGTGCGAGGCATGGCGGCGGCCTGCGAGACCCTGGGCGTACCCGTGGTCTCCGGCAACGTTTCTCTGTACAACGAATCGGACGGGACGGCGATCTACCCGACGCCGGTCGTGGGTGCGCTCGGGGTGCTGGACGACGTATCGAAGGCGGTGCCTTCGGGCTTCCGGGGCGCCGGCGATGTCGTCTACATGATTGGCGCGGCAACCACGCAGGACGACGGGCGCGAGTTGCTGGCCGGCGACCCGATTCAACTAGCCGGCAGCGAGTACCTACGGCAGTTCCACGGCAAGGTGGCGGGGTCGGTGCGCATCGATTTGGCCTGCGAGGCCCGGGTGCAGCGCGTGCTGATCGAGGCGGCCGCGGACGGATTGCTGCGTTCGGCGCACGACTGCTCGCACGGTGGCCTGGCGGTAGCGCTGGCGGAGGCGTGCCTCCTAGGCGCCAGCGGCTTCGCGAGCGAGAGCCTCGAGATCGACGCCCGGCGGGACGCTGCTCTGTTCGGCGAGACGGCGTCACGGGTGGTCGTGTCGCTGAGCCCGAACCATGTTGGTGAGCTGGTCGCGCTGCTGGAGCGCAACGAGGTGCCGTTTGCGCTCCTGGGTGAGACGGGTGGCGAGCGCCTGTGTCTCGCCGGGGCGATAGACTTGGCGTTGCCGGAGCTGCGCCGCGCTTATGAGGGCGGCCTGGAGCAGGCGCTGACAGGTCAAGCATGAACGCCGAATCGGCCTGGCGGCTTGACATAGTGGCACGCACAGGCGTTCTATATAAGCTGGAAAGCTGACGCTTTGATATGTGGATAACTTTAGGCCGTGAGGCCGCCGAAAAAGCATTGCTTTGGCAAGGGTGGGGAGTCCAGAATCCCCCATCCGACTCCCGCTGCCTGCCCCGTCGTCCTTCAGCTGTCTGGAGGACAGGCAGCGGGAGTCGGATTAATTTGCCCGCACGATAAGGAGCGAACGAATTGCGTGTTGTTTTTCTCGATGATGTGGATGGAGTGGCGCGAGCCGGCGAGATCAAAAACGTCGCCGACGGCTACGCCCGCAACTTCCTGCTGCCGCGCAAGCTGGCCGCCACCGCAACCACATCGACCATGCAGCAGGCGGATAAGCGCGCCAAGGCGCTGGCCAAGGAGCAGGACAAGCTGGACGAAGCCGCGCAGGCAGTCGCTGGCAAGCTCGCCGCCTCGCCGATCGTCATCGAAGCCAAGGTTGGCGAGCTGGGCCGGCTGTTCGGCTCGGTGACGGCCTCCGACATCGCCGAGGCGGTGAGCGCGCACTCCGGCAGCAAGCTGGAGCATCGCCAGGTAGCGCTGGCAACGCCGATTAAGGAGGTCGGGACCTACGAGGTATCCGTGAACCTGACGCGCAACGTCAAAGCGCAGCTGACCGTCCGGGTCAAGGGCGAAGGCGAGGAAGAGGAAGAGGCGCCGAAGGCCGCCTCGAAGGCAAAGGCGAAGGCGAAGACGAAGAAGACTACGGACGAAGCCGAGGAGCCCGACGACGAAGAAGACGACAAGGAGTAGCGAACGCCAGTTATGACGGAAGAGGAGTATGAGGCGGCGGTGAAGGACGCGGAGCGGGCGCTGAAGCAGGCCCAGACCGCGGACGACATCCGTGGCGTCTGGCGCAAGCACACCGGCTCGCTAGGGCACCGCACGCTGGGCCGTCTGCTCCTGGGCCAGTCCGCAGACAGGCTGTTGGACCGCCGGGCCGAGCGCGAGGCGTAGAGATTCGAGTTGGCGGTTCGATTGGAGTAGAGGACAGCAGAGCCTGACAACTGGGTCCTTCCCGGGAAGGACCGCGCAAGGATGAGCGAAAGGACTGAGGGCTGCCCCGCCCCCGATGTTCGAACAGTTACCGCCCCACGATATCCAGGCCGAAGAATCGGTCGTCGCCTCCCTGCTGGTGGACGAAGAAGCCATCTTCAAGGTGGCGCCGATCCTGCGCCCGTCCGACTTCTTCCGCGAGAGCAACGGTTGGACCTACGACGCCTGCCTGGCGCTCTGGGAGCGCAACGAGACGATCAACCAGGTCACGGTCGCGCACGAGCTGGACCGTCGCGGCAAGCTGGAGGAGGTCGGCGGGCTCACCTACCTCAGCGAGTTGATCCTCAACCTGCCGACGCCGATCGGCGTCGAGAACTACGCGCAGATCGTCAAGCGCGACTCGACCTACCGGCACATGCTCACTGTCGCGACCAACATCGCGCAGATTTCCTACCAGGGTGGCCCGGACCTAGATGCGGCGCTGAGCAAAGCTGAGGCGCTGATCTATGCCCTGCGCTCAGGCGAAAAGCTGGGCGACTTCGTGCACATTCGCGAGTTCCTCGACCCGTACCTGGACCCGCCAGACGCCGACAGCACCACCCCTTACGGCGGTCACATCCGCACCGGCCTCAGCCAGGTCGATCAGCTTCTGGGCGGCCTCAACCCCTCTGACCTGATCATCGTCGCGGCGCGCACCGGCGTTGGTAAGACGAGCTTGATGCTGAACTTCGCGCGCAACGCCGCCGTAGGGCAACACGCGAAGGTCGCGGTGTTCTCGCTGGAGATGGCGGGTGAGCAGCTGGCGCAGCGCCTGCTGGC
>CAZNHI010000106.1:0-7286 GCA_964572535.1 uncultured Dehalococcoidia bacterium | reverse complement strand
CGGCGGCGAAAATATGGTCAGCGATCCTTTTGACAACTACATGGACCTCGTCGAGGCCGCGCGAATTCTGGGTATCCACCCACAAAGTCTGCGTCGCCTGATCAAGCAGAAGAAGGTACCGGCGGTCATCTTCGCCGGCAAGTACCTCATCGAGCGCGACAAGCTCGAGATGTTCAAGGCCAACTACGACCCACGCCCCGGCCGCAAGCCCCTGCGCCGCCTGCTCTAAAACGGACTTCGTGACGACTCGATAAACCTTTCCCTTTGAGGCTGCGTCTTGGATCTGCTCGATAGATTATTGGGTCACGATGCCTGGGCGACTCGCCAACTCCTGCTACGCTGCGCCGATCTCTCCGACCCTCAGCTGGACCAGGTTTTCGACATCGACCACGGATCCGTGCGAGCGCTTGCGTCACACATAATTGGCAACATGGAGGTCTGGACCGACCTGCTGCTCAATCAGCCTGTCCGCGTCCGAGGCGACCCACACCCGACCATCGCAGCCCTCCTGACCCGCCACGATGCAGCCTGCGCCGAGTTCGCAGAGACGGCTCGACTGTTGACCGAAAGGCTGGATGAACTCTGGCTGGACCGGCTCGACGACCCGCCCACGTCGAAGTCTTATGGCGGCGCAATCGCGCACCTCATCACGCACGACATGCACCATCGAGCCCACTTGCTCCTGATGCTTGGCTGGCTGGGACTGACGGCCCTGCCTGAAGGGGACGTCCTGAGCTGGGAAGCCCGGTCCCAGGACTAACTACTCGTCCAGCTCACCCAGCAGAAACGCCGTGATCCGCCTCAGCGCGTTCGGGTCGTCGCGCGTAAAGCCGTGCCCGCCCTCGAAGAACTCGACGCGAGCCCCCAGTATGCGATCTCGCAGCGTCTCCAGGTTCGTCGGCGCCGCCTGCCCGTCGTAGCGGCCCCCGGCCAGGAATGCCGGCATCGTCAGCGACGGCAGGCGCTCGTAAGTGTCATGCGTCGCGCGGGCCTCCAGCTGACGTCGGTAGCCCATCTCGCCGCCGGGCTCAGCCTGACGCCGCGCGTTGCCCGCAACCGCCATCTCGACAGCCTGACGCACAGCGTCCGGATTCGCCGCCTGCCACGACGCGTCCTTGCGCTTGTCCGTTATCGATATCTGGAAGACCGCGCGCTCCTCCAGGGACATGTGCTGCAGCTCGTGCAGCGGGTAAGACGAACCGCCAGGCCCGCCGCTGCTCGTGCAGCACAGCACCAGCCGTTCCACGCGCGCCGGGTGCCTCAGCGCCAACTCCTGCGCCACCATGCCGCCGAACGAGACGCCCATCACCAGGCCGCGCTGCCAACCCACGGCGTCCAGCAGGCCCGCCGCGTCGTCGGCGTAGTCCGCCATCGTGTACGGCTGGTCCGGCTTCGATGTCTGCCCCAGCCCCCGCTGGTCGTAAGCCAGCACCTCAAAACTCTGAGGCAGCGGCCCGTCGAAGACGCGGGGCTGGCCGCGCAGGTCACCGCCGGTGCCGCTGATGTACAGCAGGCGCGGCCCCGCACCGGCGATCTCGTAGTACATCCTCAGGTCACGCACGCTGGCAAACGGCATTCGGCGCCCTCCTCGGCTATCGGGAGATTACTCCCGGAGGGCCCCCTTCGGCACCATGACTACCATTCGGCCGACACTCCAGCGGTAGCAGACGTAAGCCCAAGCGCACGGACTCTACGAGTGTCCGTGACCTGATCGTCAACCTGCGCTCACAATGCAGGGGTAGCGGGGGCGCAAGCCCATGCGCGGGGAGCCCGAGGGTGTCCCTTTTCTTATTTCAGGGGGTGGGGGCGAAGCAGCGCGACAGCGATGCGCAGCAAAGCTGGCTCCACGCCAACGTGCTGCCTTTTCACCGGCGCCACATCGGTAACGGGGTCCTGAGCCTGTCGAAGGGCCATGCCGGGGGTTTGGGGGCAGAGCCCCCATGTTCGAGGCAAAAGGCCAGGTGGTGTCCCCAACCTTGCCTATTGGTCCGAGCAGGGGTAGCGGGGGCGCAGCCCATGCGCGGGGAGCCCGAGGGGTGTCCCCTCGGTAGTCCCTTTTCTTATTTCAGGGGGGTGGGGGCGAAGCAGCGCACAGCGATGCGCAGCAAACCTGGCATCGTCCAGCCCTTGCCCGTTTGCGCCTAACCCTAGTCCAGCTTGAGGAAAGTGGAGCCTTCGATGAAGCCGTCCCAGACCAGCAGCAGGTTCGTCTCGTCCCGCGGTATCTTGAAACACACGTCGCCGCTCGCCTGCCCGCCTGGGAACAAATCGGCCGAAAGCGCCTCCCCGATCAGGCCGCAGCTGGCCTCGTCGAAGCCGGAGTACAGCCGGTTGCGAGAGCCAGTCATCTCGAACTGGTAGTCCGCGATTGACTGGGCCTCGTCGTCCTTCGAAACGTTCTCAACCTTGACCGTGACCAGCACAAAGCGCTCGTCCGCGGCCGGCGGGTCGAGCAGGCTTGCTGTTGCCTCCAGCGCGGCTAGAGCGTCGCGATTGACCGAGACCACCGAGATGCGCCACGTCTCCTCGACAACCACGCTGGAGCCCAGCCTGACGGCCGCAGCGCGCGTGCCGCCCGGCCGATTCGTCGCCGGCACGGCAGTCCCTCCCGGGGTTCCCGCCGGACGCGTCGCCGCCGGCCCCGGGGTGCCCAGCGGGCTGAAGCTGGTCGGCGTGGCGTTGAAATCCAGGTCCTCGCTGCTGCCGCCGCCGCCGAAGTCTTGCAGCTCAGAGCAGTTGCCCAGATAGGCTTTGCCGTCGCGCTCGACGATCAGCAGCGCGTCCTCGGCGATGGCGGGCGTGTCCTCCACGCTGTCGAAGCCTAGGTCCCCGAAGAACTCGTTGGCGTTAACAAATTTGCCCTTGACCTTGATCCGGACCGCGTTCGCGTCTTCGGGCCGCACCAGGATGCCTTCGTCCGTCTTCTCGAAGGTCAGCTTACCCAGATCCACGTCCTCGATTTTGACCTCGGCCAGCTGGGGCAGGAAGATGCTGATGAACCCAACCGCCGCCGCAATTTCGGAGGCGGCGACACCTTCGCGACATTCGGGCGCAAAGGCGTCAATCAGGCGCTGCGGGTTGACGTCGCCTGTGAGGATGCCGAAGGTGTCCAGGACGTACTGCTTGGCCAACTCGCCGGCGCGCTTCTCGCTGAGGCCGCCGCCGCCACCACCGCCGCCATCAGAGCCTCCGCCGCACCCGGACAGCAGCAGCGTCAATACGGCCAGGAGGCCGGCCAGCGGGCGCAGTGCGATTGCAGTAGTCACGCTCAAAGCTTAGCCCCTCAGACGCCTAGATCGGCGCCTCAATCTTGATCTTGTCGCTGTTCAGGTCCTTGATCTCAAACTGCAGGTTGATCCCCAGCTTGCTGCCGTCCTCGGACTTGCCCTTGATCTCCATTGCGATCTTGACCGGGATGTTCTCCTCCGTCATCCACACGTCCAGCTTCGCCTCGTCGATCTGCTGCAGGCCCGCCGCCTCTTCGCCCAGCTCGCTGGCCACCGCTTCCAGGGCCTTTTTGTCAAAGCTATAGCGCGTCGTCTCGATGCCGTTGACCTTCTCAGACTTCGTCTTGGCGTTGCGCAGGACTTCCTTCGGCAGCATGTCCAGCGCCAGCTCGGACGGGTCGCCCAGGAAGCTGAGGTCGCTGCTATCCGCGTCGGTCTCTTCCCAGCCGCTGCCTTCGTCCATCCAGGCGCGGTTGCCGATCTGGATCATCCGCACTTCTTCGCCCGCCAGCTCCATCTTCAAATCGAAGCTGTCCGGGGCAACGTAGGCGCCCTCCATCTTGATGTCGCTAAACAGGGCCAGGAAGGCGCTGGCGAAGTCGGCTCCGAACTCGTCCTCGTCGTCGGACTCCATCGCGCTCAGGTCGAAGTCCATCTTCAGCGCGACGGCGAAATGGAAGCTACGCAGCTCCTGCAGGTCCTTGGCGGCGTTGCTCAGGTCCAGCTCGCTGCTGACGCTGCCGCCGCTACCACCCGTGCTACCCCTGTTGTTTGTAGAACCGCCGTCCTTGTCGCCACCGCACGCGACGATCAGGAGTCCGGCCGCGACGGGCGCGAGTAACCAGCGAAGCTTAAGCATTTGAGGACCTCCGTGTATAAATACTCGGACGCGGGGCGTCCAGTGAACAGGCGTTCTCGGGCGTTCTAGCCCTTGCCGATCTCCAGGTACTCCAGCGACCGCCTGTACCACTCTTCCTCGATCAGGCCGCTGGACATCAGATAATTCAGGATAACCTGCAGGTTGAGCGCCGAACGCAGGTTGATCCCTTCGGCGCGCAAACGTTCGCGCGCCCCCTGCTGCCGGTCCACCAGCACGAAGGCGTCTCTCACCAGCAGGCCGGCCTCCCGCAAACTCGCCGCCGTCTCAGCGATGCTGCCGCCGCCCGTCACCAGGTCGTCCATGATGATCGCAGTCTGCCCGTGGCTGTACACGCCCTCCACGGTCGTCTCCTCCCGCCCGGGGTGCAGGTAGACCAACGGCACATCGGCGCGCAGTGAATACGCGGTCGCCACGTGCAGCCCGCCCAAAGGCACACCCGCTACCAGGTCAAACGTCGTCACCTGCGGGTTGCGCATCGCCTGCAGCGCCGTGATCTCGGAGTAGATCACCTCCGCGGCGCGGCGCAGCGTATCCGGGTGGCCGATGATCTTGCGCACGTTCAGGTAGATCGGTGAACGGACAGCCGTCCGGCCCAACGTAAATTCGCCGAACTGCACGGCCCCGAGGCGCCAGAGCGCCTCCGCGAGCCAGAGGTTGCTGTCTTGTGAAAGCGTCATTTAATCAAAACGAGCCGGAGGCCTGGTGGCCTCCGGCTTTGGGTCGAATGAATTCCTGACTCTGCGTTCCAGGCGATTACCTGTGTTCAAGGCTGCGTCTCTGCGCGGCCTGCTTACACTCGTGCTGTGCAGAACCCGGTGGCAGCTGAGCCCTGTCGGCCCGACAGGGCATCAACGATCGACTTGCCAGACTCCCCAGCGAATCCTGTCCGTCATTTCACCCTCCTTTTTTTGTTTGTTGGGTGATTTCAGAACCCCGGAGTTCTAGCCTCAAACTACCACTCTGGCCACCGATGTCAATACGGCCATCTGGCACCTTTGTTACGCCTTCAGCAACCCCCGATGGCGTAAGGCGCGCTCCAACGGTGGCAACGAAAGCACGATTTTGGGCGTCTCCTCTTGCACATGACGTCTGATGTCTTAGACCGGGTTGGGTCTCGAAGGCTCGGTGGCGCCACTGAATCGCTGCGGCGCCTCGAGGAACTCTCTGAGGCATCCCTGCGAGCAGAAGTAAAGGTGCACACCTCTGTACTCGGTCGAGTGAGCTGAATTCTCCTCCACGCTCATGCCGCAAACCGGGTCGTGGACCAGCTTGCTCATGTCCGCGATGCGGCCATCTTCCAGCCACAGCACCCGGTCCGCGACCTCGCGAATGCGCTGGTCGTGGCTGACGACGACGACCGCGCGGCCACCCGATTTCGCTGTATCGCGCAGGACGCGCATTACGTCGCGTCCGTGACGCGAGTCGAGGTTGGCGGTGGGTTCGTCTCCGAGGATCAGGCGGGGCTCGTTCGCCAGCGCCCGCGCAATGGACAGGCGCTGCTTCTCGCCACCGGAGAGGTCGCGACTCCTGAAGCCAAGCCGGTTGGTCAGTCCGCGCTCCTCCAGCAAGTGACGGGCCCGCGTGCGTGCCTTCTCACCTGTCACGCCGGCCACGTTGAGCACTAGCTCAACGTTTTCCAGCACGCTGAGGCTTTCCCAGAGGTTGAATGACTGAAAGATGAAGCCGACGGTGTGACGCCGGAACAGCGTCAGGTCGTGCGCCGGCAATGTCGTTACCTCGGAGCCGTCCACGAGAATTGAACCCGACGTAGGCCGCAGTAAGCCTCCGATCATCGTGAGTAGCGTCGTCTTGCCGGAGCCGGACGGACCCATGATCAATACGAGCTCGCCCTCGTGGACTTCGAGGGAGATACCGTCGACGGCGCGGACCTCGGTGTCGCCGGAGCCAAAGACCTTGGTCAGGTTGGTCAGTCGCAGCAGTGGCTCCGGCATCGTCACGCCTTGAATACCATCGCAGGGTCGATGCTGTTGATCCGTCTCACCGGCAGCAGCGAAGCCGCGAACGCCATAACCAAAGTACCGAGGAAGACAGCGGCGACATCAGAAACTCGGAACTCCGTGCTGAAGTCTGGTGCGGCTTCGCGCGCGAGTCGGCTAATAAGCAGGGCGGCAATAAGTCCACCGGCGAAGCCCGCCAGGGTCACCGCCGTGCTCTGGGAAAGGACGATGCGGTAGAGAAACGCTCCAGAGGCTCCTACTGCCTTCATAACGCCGAACTCTCGGGACCGCTCGATGATGCCCGTGTAGATCGTCAGGCCGACGACGGCTGAGCCGACGGAGAAGCCGATGACGAGCAGGATTCCGATAATCGGCAGAAAGGACTCGTCGATCTCCTTGCGGATCGCTCTGGCGAAGGCCTTACGCGTGAACACGTCCACCGCGGGATTCGCGGCCTCGATGTCCTGCCCAACCCCGGCCGCGTCTGCACCCGGTTCGAGCATGACCATGCCGAAGTTGACGATGCCGGCGATGCCAAAAATCTCCTGCGCATCCTGATAGTTCACGAACGCGAACGGCTCGAAGGCCTCAGCGCTGCGTGGCTGGACCTTGCCTACCCTGAGCTGCCTGCTTCCGGCGTCGACTATATGGCCCTCGTGCAGGCCTTCCTTGGCTGCGAGGATCGCGTCCACCAGCATCACGCCGCGCGGAGGCAGGTAATGGTCTGCAAAGGACGGGGGCAGGGCTGAAGCCGGCATATCGAGCGCGAGCAAGCGGGCAGATGCTACGCGCCCATCGACGCTGAACGACATCTGGCGCACCAACACGGGGACCACAGCTGCTACGCCGGAGATGGACTGCACAGTCTGCAGATCATCCTCCCTGACCAGCGATAGCGAGTGGAACGGGTCGGTGGCGCCCGCCTGGGTTACCCAGAGCTCACCGGGCAGCAGCTCGAACGTCTCGCCAGTGCGGCTGAAACCACGGTAGAGAGCCAGTACGACCAGCACTAGCAAGACCGATACGGTGACACCACCGATCGACATCGCGAAGCGGCCCTTTTCGGCCAGGAGATTGCGTCGCGCAACCGGGACCATTGCTACTTCATCCTCCTGAGCAGAGATGAGTTGATGATCACCGAGAGCGAGCTGAGCGCCATCGCCGCCGCGGCGATGATCGGGTTCAGGAAGCCGAGAGCGGCGATCGGGATGCCGAGCGTGT
>CAZNHI010000105.1:0-7288 GCA_964572535.1 uncultured Dehalococcoidia bacterium | reverse complement strand
ACGTGTCGCGTGGCGGGCGGCGCTCACGCGTGGCCTGCGGTGCGGCGGCGGCGTCGGGCGGCGGCGTCGATTCGCTCGCCTGCCCCTCCGGCTCTTCGTTTACTTCCATTCCAAGACACCCTTCTTCCAGGCGTAGCCCAGGCCGGCGCCCAAAATGACGATAAACAGCAGCATCGAGTACAGCGCGGTTTCTCCCACCTGCACGACGGAGACGGCCCACGGGAACAGGAATACCGCCTCAACATCGAAGATCAGGAACAGGATCGCGTATACGTAGTAACGGACGTGGATCTGAGTGCGCACGCTGCCGATCGGCAACATGCCACACTCGTAGGGGATGCCCTTTTCGCGGTTGGAGGAGTAGGGGGCGAAGAGCCTGGCGCCGATGATCGCAGTCACCACTAGCACGCAGCCTGTAAGAGCCGCGAGCAGCACCGCCGCGTAGTTATCGAAGAGAGCCTGCATCCGCCCTGACCCTGCTAGTGAGGCTGCTCTCTGATCCCAGACAATCCTTGCCTGGTGCCATTCGTCACAAGCAGGCAGATGCTAGCATCGGCCCCTACTTGGGTCAAACCAGCGAACCAGCGCCTGGAAACGCGGCGAATCAAGGCGTTGGGCCTGTCTTGGTGCCCTCCGGGCAGGGCTCGCTTGACGTCACCGGCTCCCGCTTCGCGATCACGATCAGCAGGTGGCTGAAGCCGGCCTGCCCCAGCTCGCCGATGCCCGTAAGCAGCGTTAGCTGCTCCGTCGACGTGCGCCAGTACAGGCTGTCCCCGAAATTTCGCGCCGCCACGTTACATATAGAAACGACCTGGTAGCGGTAGCTCGCGCCCTGCCAGGTGACGTCGACGCGCTCGCCCAGCGGCACGCTCCCCAGCTCGAAGAAGGCGCCCTTGCACGGCGCAGGCTCCGCCCCGCCTTTGCACGCCACCTCAGACAACGACCGCGCCGCCATCACGACGTTACCCGCGCCCGGCGACCCACCGAACTGGGCCAGCCCGAACTCGTAGATGGCCACGTCGTCGGCGCCGTCCGGCGAGGCCAGCGCCACGCCGACCTGCAGCCGCTTCAGCGTCAGCGGCGCGTCGATCCCGAGCGACCGTATGACGATGGAGTCGCGCGCCGCCGCGGCCGGAGCCGCAGCCTCGTCACCCGGGGATCCGTCATCGCCACCGCACGCGACGAGCAGCAGTACAACCGACAGCAGCGCGACTAGCCTCATTCACTCCAGTCTCTCACATCCCCGATTTCGCCTCTTGCGTCTAGATTCATGCCTCTTGCTCTGCTCCCGAAACCTGTTCGAAACATGAACTGGCTATCGTTTGCGCAGGACACCCTTCCCGCCGGTCCTATGGGCACAGCGCATCTCAGCGGAGGAAAGGCATGACAACTTTCATCGACAGGCCGCAAACCAGCCGCCGCGATCCCCTCACCGTCGCCCGCGCCTCGCTGGGCGAAGCCGCGATGCTGGACTCCGCGGACAACCTCGCCTGGTCAATGAACCTGTTCACCGCGCTGCGCAAGCTGAGCAAGGTCTTCGAAGAGCACGTCAGCGAGTCGGAGGGCACGGACGGCGTCCTGCCAGAGATGCTCTCGATCAAGCCCCACCTGCAGAAGCGCGTGCGCACGCTAAAGGTCGATCATGACCGCATCCGCCTGAGCATCCGAGAGGCCATGGCGGCCGTCGAAGAACAGGTCTGCTCACCCCAGATCGAGCTCGAGAAGCTACGCTTGCTGGCAGGCGGCGTCGTGCACGAGGTGCGCCGTCACGAATCGAAGGGCAATGACCTGGTCTACGAGGTCTTCAACCGCGTAGACGGCTTCGACTAACCAACCCGGCCATACGGTAGCCACTTCTGCATTCGCGCCTTCGCTTCAGCCTGACTAACCATTCTGCCGGCCTCAACCTGCTTCAGGCCCCGATCAACCTTGTAGAGCAGGTAAAGGCGTTCCATGGCCTCTTCGATGCTCGCGTCATCCGGCAGGTCCTCCGGCGCCTTCAGGATCTCTTGCTTCACGATCCCGTCCTACGCCAGCTCCGTTAGCCGCGCCTCGATGCCCGCCAGACGGGAGTCTGCGTCTTCGAGACGCTGGCGGGCGCCCGCGATCACCTCAGCCCGCGCTCCGGAGAGGAACCTGTCGTTGTTCAGCTGCCGCTCCAGAGTTTCGACCTGCGTCCGCGCCTGCTCGCGCTCTCGCTCCAGCTTCGCGCGCTCTGCGTCCCTGTCGATCAGCCCAGTCAGCGGCAGCACGACCTGCGCTTCCGCCAGGATCGCCGTGGCCACCGACTCGGTGGGCGCGTGGCTCTGGTGCGCCACTATGTGCAGCGGCCGCACCCGCGCCAGCGCCTCGATCGCGGGGCCGTGCTTGGCGATCGAGGCGTCCGCGACCACGTACGCCTCCAGCCAGCGCGCTGCGTCCAGGCCGCGCTCCCGGCGGATGTTGCGCACTGCCCGCACGATATCCAGCACCAGCGACATCTCGCGTTCCGAGTCCTCATCGCGCCAGGCCTGCGCCGCCTGCGGGTACGCGGCCGTCATCAGCAGACCACCGGCGTCCTCAGCGATGTGGCGGTCCACCTGCCCGCTGCCGGACCAGATCTCCTCCGTCACGTACGGCATGTACGGGTGCAGCAGACGCAGGCAGGTATCCAGCACGTGGACCAACACCGGTAGCGGCGACGCCTCATCGTTGCTGCGCAGCCGGATCTTCGCGATCTCCAGGTACCAATCACAGAACTCGTCCCAGAGAAACTCCTGCATCTCGCGCCCCGCCTCGCCCAGCTCGAAGTGCTCCATGAGACGGTCGCTGTTCTCCACCAGACGCTCGAGCCGCGAGAGTATCCAGCGATCCTCCGTCGGCAGCATCTCCTTGCGCGAGGCGTCCAGCGCCGCCACGCGCTCGTCCGCGTCCAGCTGCGACAGCACGAATCGCGATGCGTTCCAGAGCTTGTTGGCGAAGTTGCGCGCCGCCTCCATGCGCGGTTCTTCCAGGCGCTGATCGTTGCCGGTGCCGCCCGCCGTCACCAGCTTGAAGCGGAGCGCGTCGGCGCCGTAGCGCTCGATCAGCACCTCGGGGTCGACACCGTTGCCCTTGGACTTGCTCATGCGCTGGCCCTGGTCGTCGCGCACCGTGCCGTGGAAGTACACCCATTCGAACGGGATTTCATCCAGCGCGAAGATGCCCATCATGATCATGCGCGCCACCCAGAGGAAGATGATGTCGTAGCCGGTCTCCATCACGGACGTCGGGTAGAAGTAGCGCAGGTCCTCCGTGTCGTCCGGCCAGCCCAGCGTCGAAAACGGCCACAGCGCCGCCGAGAACCAGGTGTCCAGCGTGTCCTCGTCCTGACGGATGTTCACCGAGCCGCAGTGGGCGCATTTGTCGGGGTCGGCCAGCGGCACCGTCATCTTGCCGCAGGTGTCGCAGTACCAGACCGGGATGCGATGCCCCCACCAGAGCTGGCGGCTAATCGTCCAGTCCCGGATTTTCTCCAGCCAGTTCTGGTACACCTTGGCGTGGCGCTCCGGCACCATCTTGATCTGTTTCTTCTTGCCGTCCGGGCCCACCCAACCGTCGACGACCGCCTTCAGCGCATCGCCGGCCAGCGAGCGCTCAGAGCCGTCCTTGTACGTGCCGTAGACCCTGGTCATCGCCACGAACCACTGCTCGCTCATCAGCGGCTCCACGACGGTGCCGCAGCGGTCGCAGGTCCCAACCGCGTGGCGGTAGGGCTCCTCCTTGACCAGGAGCCCCTGTGCTTTGAGGTCCGCGACGATCGCCGTGCGCGCCTCGAAGCGGTCCAGGCCCGCGTAGGGGCCGCCCTCATCGTTCAGGGTGCCGTCCGGGTTGATCGAGCTTATCGTCGCCAGTCCATGACGCTCGCCGATCTCGAAGTCGACCGGGTCGTGCCCGGGTGTAACCTTCAGCGCGCCGGAGCCGAAGTCCTTCTCAATCGCCTCGTCAAAAACGATCGGTATCTCGCGGCCGATCAGCGGGACGCGCGCGTGGGCGCCTTTTAGATGCGTGTAGCGCTCGTCCTCCGGGTGCACCGCGATCGCTGTGTCCGCCAGGATCGTCTCCGGCCGCGTCGTCGCGATCGTGATGTATTCGCCACTGTCCTTGCCGTCGGCGCCGACCAGCGGGTACCTGACGTGCCAGAGGAACGAATCGACGTCCTCGTGGTCGACCTCGAGGTCGCTCAGGGCGCTGCGGCAGCCGGGGCACCAGTTGATCAGGCGGTTGCCGCGGTAGATCAGCCCCTTCTCAAACAGGTCGACGAAGATCTTGCGCACCGCCTTGGCCGGGCCGGGGTCCATCGTGAACTTCTCGCGGGACCAGTCGGCAGAGATGCCCAGGCGTTTGTGCTGCGCGAAGATGCGCGCCCGGTTCTTGTTCACGAATTCCCAGGTGCGCTCCAGGAACGCCTCCCGGCCGATATCGTGGCGCGAGAGCCCTTCCTCCGCCAGCTGGCGCTCAATCAGCGTGTGCACCGCGATCGCCGCGTGGTCGACGCCGGGCAGCCACAGCGTTGACCTGCCCTGCATGCGCCGCCAGCGCAGCAGGATGTCCTCCACCGTGTCCATCATGGCGTGGCCCAGGTGCAGCTCCCCCGTGAGGTTGGGCGGCGGCATGATGATCGTGTACGGCTCGCGCTCAGGGTCAGGCTGCGGCGTAAACGCGCCCGACTCCTCCCAGCGCCGATACGTCTCGCTCTCGACGGAGGCGGGGTTGTAGGCCTTGGGCATCTCTTCTCGCGTAGTCATCTGAATCCAAGTATATGAGGTGGGGCCACTTACCTCACGCCCTAGCGCCCTTAGAACAAGCCCGCCAGGCTTCGCCGTCGTCGCTGCTACTCGCTCAGCCCGTAAGCGCGATTCAGCTCGCGATGCCGCGCCGGGTTCAGCTCCCGCCCCGCGATCGCCGGGTCGTCCAGCGAGTAGCGGTACGCTCGGAACACCCAGCTGAGCGGCTGCTCCCGCATCATCGTAACGAACGGGCTAATCCACTCCCAGACCACCTCACCCTTGCGCGTCACCTCGAACAGGCGCCCGGACGTGCCTTCCGTTATCAGCACGTGGTCGCCCGCCAAACGCTCCGCGCCCGAGATGTGCCCGGCGAAGAACTGCGACTCCGGCGAACCCGCGTAACGCCAGACCACCTCACTGTTCTTCGGGTCCACTTCGACAACGGACGACCGGGGCAGGCCGCGACGGTGCATGCCGTTATCGAAGATCTGCACGTTGCCGTTGGCCAGCGCCGTCGCGTGGTGTTGGTGGTCCACGTCGGGCGCGCCGTACTTCCAGGCCAGCGCGCCGCTCTTCAAATCGATGATCCCCACGCGGCTGTTGTGGCGGCAGGAGAACAGGAGGTCGCCGTCCCGGGTCACGTCCAGGCTGTTCGTGTGGGTCCAGGAAGTACGCGCCTCCAACGGGCAGATCGGGTCGCGCCGCGGGTCCAGCAGCTGCCACAGATGCAGGCGCCGCACCTCCTTACCCGTCACGTCGATCTCCACGAAGTCGTCCGAGATCATCCCCGCCCGCTTGCCACGGGCGCGCAGGCCACCGCGCACTGCTCGTGCCAGGTCCTCCGGCAGTTCGACGGTCTCCGGCAGCCAGGTGTTGCCGTTGGGCAGACGCACGAAATCGTGGTGCATGTGCTGGTTCTCGTACTGCCACACGACCTCGCCGTCCCAACTCGATTCCAGAAGATGCGCGCCGCCGCCGCCCTGCATCCGCACGTGCTCCTCGAACGTCGGCACCTGGCCGGGCACCATGACCGGCGGCGGCGCCGACCCAGCGGCCAGCGTCAGCAGGTTGCCACCCGGCAGCAGGCGGCTGTAGATCATCCGGAAGCCTTCGAAGCGCCAGCGGTGCACCACCTGTCCAGACATATCGATCAGATACGTGGCGTCCCCCGTCATCGGCGAGACCAGCGTGTAGCCCTTAAGCGCCGTCGGCCCGTGATACGTCAGCCCCGTCTTGCGAAACGTCGACCAGCCCATTGCTACCTCACCCTTGAACAATGCGGGGCAGTTTCTTACAAAGGGCACTCTACCTCTCCCCCAGCCCCCTCTCCAGAATCTGGAGAGGGGGAGTCAGCCGTCGAATCGAACAATCCATGACGCCAGCCATCGTTTAGCGAGGGGCGTTCATTCGGCACCTGACACATCTACTATTGGTCCCCCTCTCCTCGCAAGGAGAGGGGGCAGGGGGGAGAGGTCACACCAGAGCCCGCCGCAGCAGCATGATCGTCTGCGTCACTGCCCGGCGCTTGATCGCGGTACGCGACTGCGCGAACTGGAACGACAATGCCTGCGACGGTACCTTGCCGCCGCCGTCGATCGCGATGTACACCTGCCCCACGGGCACGCCGTCCTGCGGCTCCGGACCCGCCACCCCCGTGATCCCGACGCCGATGTCCGCCTGCAGGCGCTCGCGTACCGCCGCCGCCATTGCCGCCGCCGTCTCCGCGCTCACCACCCCGTGTTCGGCGATGATCGCCGGGTCGACGCCCATCATCTCCTTGACCTCCGTCATGTAGGAGACGATGCCGCCCTTGAAGTAGCGGCTGCTCCCCGAAACGTTGGTGATCGTGTCCGAAAATAGCCCGCCCGTGCAGGACTCCATCGCCGCCAGCGTCAGCCCGCGCTCCGCCAGCATCCGGCCGGCCACGCTCTCGAACGTGTCGTCGTCGGCGCCCCAGACGTGAGGGTCGAGGATCCTGCGAATTTCGGCCTCAACCGGCGCGATCAGCGCTCGCGCCTCCTCCGGCGACGACGCCTTGGCGCCCAGCCGCACGTGCACGCCATCAGCGCGGGCGTAGAGGCCGATCGCCGGGTTGGTGCCCTTGAGCAGGTGACTGATCGCCTCGTCGACGTTGCTCTCGCCCATGCCCGCCGTCTTCAGCGTGCGCCTGATCAGCACCGTCCCCGTGTGGCGCTTGAGCAGTTCCGGCGCCACCTCCTCTTCCCACATCCGGTTCATCTCCGAAGGCGGCCCCGGCATTGCGATCACGACCTTGCCGTCACGCTCCACCCACCAGCCGGGCGCCGTGCCCCGCGGGTTTGGGATCGCGCGCGCCGAGGGGATGAGCCACGTCTGCTTGATGTTGCGTTCGGGCATGACGGCGCTGCGACGCTGGTACAGCCCTCGCAGCCACGTCTCCAGGTCCGGATCGACGGCAGTCTGCTCGCCGTGCACCACCGCGATCGCCTCGCGCGTCAGGTCGTCCTCGGTCGGGCCCAGGCCCCCCGTCGTGATCACGATGTCCGCCCGTTCGCGCGCCA
>CAZNHI010000104.1:0-7320 GCA_964572535.1 uncultured Dehalococcoidia bacterium | reverse complement strand
GCCGGCTCTGACGTCGCGACCTCCGGCGGCGCCGCCTCCAGCACCAGCGACTCGATCTGCTCGCCCCGCATGACCACCTGCACCGAAGACCCTTCGGCCACCGCCAGCCGCTCGATCGCCGCCTGGCCGTAGCTTGTAGCGAAGAACGAGATGATCAGGGCCAAGCCCAGGGCAGTGGAGGAGATGCCGCTGCTCACCAGCAGATAGCGTCTGAACGCTAGTCTGCCGCTCTCCAGGACCGAGGCCGGTCCGCCGCCGTTAGCGGGATGCTGGGTTTCGCTTCCTTGCGAAAGCGTTTGCTGTCCTGTCATAGAAAAAGGTCAGACTCGCTGACCTTCCTATGCTTATCGGCATGGATCACCCAGCCATTACCTCAGACGGCCTCAGGTGCTTCCCCTAAAATGGCAGCATGGACTGGTGGCGCCGCGTAGAGTCAGCTCACACCGTCGGCGCCGTGGCGGCCGTAACCGGCATCACGCACGACTCGCGCGCTATCCGGCCAGGCGATGCCTTCTCCGCCCTGCCCGGCCGCCACAGCGATGGCCACGACTACCTCGAGGCTGCCCTCGCGGCCGGGGCCACAGCCGCCGTCGTCCAGACAGACCGCGAAGCGAAGTGGGCGCCGCTGGCCTCCCGCTTGCCCCTCGTCGTCGTCCCGGATGTGCGCGTCGCCCTCGGCCCTCTCGCCGCCGCCGTGTACAACGACCCCACGGCCACGCTGCGACTCATCGGCGTCACCGGTACGGATGGTAAGACCACCAGCTCTCACCTCATCGCCCACGTCCTGGACGCCTGCGGCCTGGGCTGCGGCTACTTGAGCAGCGTCGGCTTCGCATACGGCGCCGGCTTCGAGCCAAATGCCAGCCACATGACCACCCTCGAAGCCACGTCCATCCAGTCGATGCTATCCCGCGCCGTCTCGAATGGCCGCGCTGCGATGGCCGTCGAAGCGTCGTCGGAGGGCCTGGCGCAATTCCGCCTCGAAGGCTGCGAGTTCGACATCGCCGTGTTTACCAACCTGACGCGCGACCATCTGGACTTCCACGGCAGCATGGAACGCTACCTGGCCGCCAAGGGCATCCTCTTCGAAATGCTCGACCGCCCCACGTCCAAGCACTTCCCCCGCGCCGCCGTCCTCAACGCCGACGACCCCGCCGCCGCATACCTGCGCTCCCGCTCAAAGGCTCCCGTCCTCACCTACGGCCTCGCGGACGCCGGCTTCACCGCCTTAGACGTCACTTCGGAGGGCTTCAGCCTCTCGTTCCGGCTCCACCACGAAGGCCGGGATCACGCGGCCCATGTGCCTCTCCTCGGGCGCTTTAACGCCTACAACTCGTTGGCCGCGGTCGCGGTCGCGGCGTCTCAGGGCATCGAGGTCGCCGACGCCGTCGCGGCGTTGTCGACCTTCCCCGGCGTCCCCGGCCGCCTCGAGCGCATCGAGGCCGGCCAGCCCTTTGGCGTCTTCGTCGATATCGCCTCGACCGCCGCCGCCCTGGAGAACGTGCTCAACGCCCTGCGTCCGGCCACCTCCGGACGCCTTTGGGTCGTCTTCGGCGCCGCCGGCGGCCGTGACCCCATTCGTCGCACCGGCATGGGCGAGGTCGCCGGACGCCTCGCCGACCGCTGCGTGCTGACGAACGAGGATCCCCGCGACGAGGACCCGGAGGCCATCATCGCGGCCATCGCCGGCGCCCTGACCGACGCCGGCCGCGTCGAAGGCGCTGACTTCGTCCGCGTCCCGGACCGTCGATCCGCCATCCGCCACGCCTTCGAGCACGCCGGCCCCGGCGACACTGTGCTCCTGGCCGGCAAGGCTACCGAGACCACCATGGTTTTTGCTTCCGGCGCGGTTCCCTGGGATGAGCGAGCAGTGGCTCAAGACCTCCTTTCAAACTGACGCGGTTCCGAAACCCTGCTTCTCTTGAGACCTCACCCACTTCGCGAGACAATGGTGTGTAAACAAGTCGCAGGGGGCGCATCCATGCAAGAAGCACAAGCGGATTTTCCAGAGGACGCAGGCGAACCCAGAGAACCTATCGCTGAGCCGGCAGAACCCACCGGCATCGGCCTCAAGGCAAAGGCAAGCGAGAAGGTACGCGAGCTCGGCGGCGCAGCCAGGGAACGCGCACAACAGACGGTTCGCGAAGTTGGCAGCAAGGCCCGCGAGCGCACGCAGGAGCGCGTGCGCGAAGTCGGCGGCAGGGCCCGAGAGCGCGTAAATGTCCAGCTCGAGGACGGGCGCGAACGTATCGCCACCCGCATCGAGACGGCTGCCGAATCCCTGAAGCACCAGGCAGAACACGCCAACCGCCTCCAGCAGGAGGCAGAGATTCGTGTTGCGCACGGCATGGAAGCTGCCGCTGGTTACCTGCACAACCGCCACTCGGAGGAGGTCGCAGGCGATCCCCAGGGCGCCATCCGCCGCCACCCCGTGCGATCTCTGCTCATCGCCCTGCTCGCCGGCTATCTGCTCGTGCGCATCCTCCGCTAACCACGGGGCGGGGCCGCCCCGTGGGGTTACAATCGTCTCGTGACTTCACATCCTCTGTACGCGGGGGTCTCGTGGTGAGCGCAGGCGGCCCCCTGGAGCCGCCCTTCGAGCCGCCACGCAGGCCCAATCAGCCCGGCGACTTCGAGCCTGAGCCACCGCGGACCAACATCGCCATGGTCGCGCTCATCGCCTTCGCCTTCGGCGTCTTCCTGCACGGCTGCGTCGCGCTTTCTATCCTGGACGATGGCTCATCCTCAGCCAGCAGGAGCAGCAGCGAGAGCCCAACCGTCGAACCCGTGGTCACCGTCGCCGCAAACGCCACGCCCACTCGCCTCCCCGACCGCACCACCTGCGCCGAGATTCAGGGTACCGACTACCGATCCACCTCCGAGCGCGACTTCTTCCGCGCCAACTGCCTCGCGACGTCAACGCCCTCCCCATCTCCCGCTCCCTCGCCCACCGCTACCCGGCGTCCGGGCTAGCCACGCTCGCCATTCCTGGCTACGATTCGCCGTGGCAGGCAGCGTTTGCGTATCTAGAGGGGAACTTGACCGATGACTGCATTCGTCCTGGTTCACGGCGCCTGGGGTGGCTCCTACGGCTGGCGCAAGGTCCGGCCCCTCCTCGCCGCCCACGGCCACGAGGTCTTCACCCCTAGCCTCACGGGCATCGGCGAACGTGCTCACCTCACGAGCCCGCAAGTCGACCTTTCTCTGCACATTCAGGACGTTGTCAACGCCATCTGGTACGAAGATCTGCGGGACATCACGCTCGTGGGCTACAGCTATGGCGGCATGGTCATCACCGGCGCGATCGACTACGTGGCCGACCGCGTCAAGCACCTTGTCTACCTCGACGCCTTTCTGCCTAGCGATGGCCAGGCGCTACAGGGCCTGGCCACCGACCTGCCGCAGTCCTTCCCCGGCCCCGGCTGGCTAATGGAGCCCATGGCCCGGACTTACGACGACCCCGCAGACGGAGTCTTCTCCGAACCTCGCCGCTCCTTGCATCCCCGAGGCTGCTTCATCGAGCCGGTGCGGCTGCGCAGCCCCCTGGAGGAACGCGACTTCTCCCTGACCTACATCAAGGCCACCGGCGAGCCGCGCCCCGAGGGTGGCGGCGGGCCGTTCTGGCAGGCCGCGGACCGCACCAGCCAGGATCCCCGCTGGCGCTACTACGAGGTCTCGACCAACCACATGGTCCCGTTCAACAAACCGCGAGAGCTGGCAGACATTCTCCTGGAGGTAGCGAAATGACCACGTTCGTACTCGTGCACGGCGCCTGGGGCGGCTCTTACGGCTGGACCGCCTTCGCGAACCTCTTGCGCTCCGACGGCCACAACGTCTTCACGCCCAGCCTCACCGGCCTCGGCGAGCGCACCCACCTCGGCGGGCCAGACGTCAACCTCTCGACCCACGTCACAGACGTCGAGAACGTCTTCAAGTACGAAAACCTGTCTGACGTCGTGCTGGTCGGCCACAGCTACGGCGGCATGGTCGTCACCGGCGTCGCTGACCGCGTCCCCCACCTGATCAGCCACCTTGTCTATTCCGACGCCTTTCTGCCCCGTGACGGCCAGTCCTGCTTCGACCTCGGTGGCGCGGGAGGCCGCGAGAAGGCAAGCATCGACGGCTGGAAGGTCGCATCCATGGGCCCCGCAATCGAGAACCCTACGCCGGAGCAGGCGCGCCAGGCAGCCCTGCGCTCGCCGCAGCCCCTGGGGACGCTGGCAGAGGGTGTAAGGCTCAGCGTCCCGCTGGAGGAGCGCGCCTTCACGCGAACCTATCTCAAGGCGACAGGCGGAGCCACGGACGACCTCAGCCGCACGGGCCACTTCTGGGACGCCGCCGCCCGCGTTAAAGACGACCCCCGCTGGCGCTACTACGAGTTCGCCTGCGGCCACGGCATGCACCGCGAGCTGCCCGACGAGATACGCGCCGCCTTCTACGAGATCGCCGGGCTGCGGAGCGGGGCGTCCGTCGGCTAAGATCGAAACTGCATGGGTTCACCTGACGCTGACCGTCGCGCCGAGGAGTTAGGGCGTAAGGCCGCCCGGTTCCTGCGTCGCGGCCGGCCCGCGATCGAAAAGGCCGTGACCGAGGCCCGCCCGCGCGTCGAAAAGGCCGCCAAAGACGCCTGGCGCTATACCCAGGACCACGAGGACGAGATCAAACGCACCGCCCTCAAAGCGGCACGCCTCAGAGTTCGAGGCCCCTTTGGCTTCCTCTTCGACGCCATCAATAACGGCCTGCGCGACCAGGCGCCCCCTGCCCCCGAATTTCGCGTCTGCGGTGACTGTACCGCCGCCAACGCCCTCAGCGCCCGCTTTTGCTCCCAGTGCGGCGCCCGCCTCAGCGATGTCTGAGACCCGGAGGTCTATCACATGAAGTGTCCCCGTGACGAAACCGAGCTGATGATCGAGCAGCACCACGGCATCGAGGTCGACCACTGCCCAACCTGCAACGGCCGCTGGCTCGAGCACCACGAACTCGACCAGCTGGAAGCGAGCGTGGCGTCCAACGCCGCCAACCGCTTCGCGACCATCCAGTACGCCAAACGCGCCAGCGAGCTCGCCTGCCCCGTATGTGGCAAGCCGATGACCGCCTTCAACTACCGCGCCTACAACCTGGAGTTAGACACCTGCAAAGAACAGCATGGCTTCTGGCTCGACGCCGGCGAGGACGGTGGCGTCCGCGACATCATCGAAGAGCGCATCCGCGGCCTGCAACGCTCCGCCTCCGCCGAGGCCGCCTGGGGTGGCTTCCTCGATGGCCTGCGCGGCAGCGGCCGTGGCGGCTCTTCAATTTGGAACCGCCTCAAGGGCAACAAGCGCAGCCGCTAAAACAGCGCCGCAGCGTTTGGCCCCCACAAACGTACCCCTCTACAGAGGCTCCAGCCTCAGCGTCTCCAGCGTTGCCGACGCCACCACCTCGTCGGACCACGCGATCGGCACGCCCTCACCGCGCAGCCACAGCGGCAGCAGGTCGTCGTAGTGGCTCGAGAAGGGGTTGCCGGACTGCCCGCCCGGCAGTACGAAGCGCGCGTTCTCCCAGTCGCCAACCTCCACGGCAAACCGCAGGGACGCGACAATCTGCGGCGTGCCCGGCCTCCCGCCGCCGCTGGCCTGCGACACCGTGTTCCCATCGCCGCCCCAGGCATACGGCCCGCGGTTGAACACCGGCGCCAACGCCTTTATTGACCCAACCGGGTGCTCCAGCGTCAGCGGCCGTACCCTCCCCCAGGCCCAGTCCTCGGGCAGCGGGCCGTGGTCTGCACGCAACTTCGTGACCACCTCACCCAGCACGTCCAGCATCTCCTCCGGCCAGCCCTGCTCGAACCAGCCCTGCGGCTGCTCCCGAAGCCTGCGCAGCACCCGGCTCGAACGTCCCGCCGCGAAGGTCGAAGCCTGCACCAGGTCGGCGAAGCCACGCCCCAGCGCCCATGCCGCCGAC
This sequence comes from uncultured Dehalococcoidia bacterium, assembly GCA_964572535.1. GTDB lineage: Bacteria > Chloroflexota > Dehalococcoidia > DSTF01 > WHTK01 > WHTK01. The sequence continues at coordinate 1,377 of CAZNHI010000104.1, read as the reverse complement.
TGCGGCGCCCGCGCATTGGCGATCCGGCGCGCCATCGCGCTCAGGAAGCGCTCGTACACCGTCGCACCCGCTGAGTCCGCGCCGACAACGCCGTCCCACTCGCCCAGCAGCCTCAACGCGAACCGCGCCTCCTCGGTCAACGCTGGCAAGGCCAGGATTATGTCATGTATTTCCCGCCACGGCAGCGACACCTGGTCCGTCTGCAGACGCAGCGTCGCAGCCACGTCCCAGTCGTCGCGATGCGCCAGCGCCGCCGTGATCCTCCCCGCCCGATAACCGTCCAGCCAGTCGATCCCCAGGAATGCGCCCGTGACCTCGTCCGGCGAAGGCTTGTTGTTCGCCGTCACCACGATGCCGGACTCGGGGTCGCGCGACTCCGGCATCGCCTCGAACGGCACGCCCTCGTCTTCCCAACCCGTTTCAGGGTGAGCTCCCGACAGCGGCAGCGTGCCCCAACCGCTGCGGCGCCGCGGCGCTTCACCCACCAGCCGCCAAGCTACCGTGCCGCTCTCGTCGCCGTAGACCACGCCCTGGCTCAGCAGCGGCCACTGCGCGAACTCGGCACGAAACTCGTCATACGTGCGCGCTCTATGAGCTTGCAGGAAGCCCCGCGCCGGCTTTGCCTGCAGCCAGACGGCGCTCATTGAGATCGACCCCACCTCGCCGGCCAGCGCCGGACCCACGATTGGCCCCCGCGGCGTCACCAGCACCTCTTCGGTCACCGGCGACTTGCCCTTGACCTCGATAACCTCCCGACGCAGCCCGCACCCTTGCCAGCCGTCGCCGCGGCGCACGCTCTGCCCGTCCGGCCCCACGTCCTCGATGAACAGATCGACCGTGTCCGCCAGTCCGGCCGTGACGCCCCAGGCCGCGAAGCCGTTGTGCCCAGCGCCGAACCCGGGCGCACCCACCAACGCCGCACCGGCCACCGACCACTCCGGCGTCTTGAGGCGCGCCAGGTACCAGTGTGGCGGCAGCGCGGCCTCCAGGTGCGGGTCGTTCGCCACGATTGGTCGCCCGGACGCCGTCTTCGATCCCGCGACCGCCCAGGCGTTCGAGCCACCGCCGGCGCCCGCAAACGCGGCGAAGCGCTGTAGGTCCTCGCTCAACCGGTCGATTGCCGGCCCCGCGGCCGAGTTCGTCTTCGCCGCTACCTGATCTTCTGGATAGGGCGACGGCTCCAGGTCACGCAGCGCCTGTTCGCCGTCGCTGGTCAGGATCTTGTAGCGCGACAGCTCCACGTCCCAGTTGCCGATCAGGATGAACGACAGCAGCTTGCCCTGACCCAGCACGTCCTCCGCTCGCCACAACGTCGGCCGCGATCGCAGCAGCGCGAACTCCGGCGCCTTGCGTTCGGCACCGGCTGTCAACCCAGCG
>CAZNHI010000103.1:0-7348 GCA_964572535.1 uncultured Dehalococcoidia bacterium | reverse complement strand
CGTTGTCGGGCCAGCTGTTGAGGGGGGCAAAGCGCTGCATGCCGCTGCCGCCACCGCCCTGGCCGTCGGAGATGCGGTAGGTGCCTGCGGCATGCCACGTCATCCGGATGAAGAAGGGCCCGTAGTGCCCGTAGTCGGCCGGCCACCAGTCCTGCGAAGTGGTCATCACCTGCACGAGGTCCCTCTTCAGGGCCTCCAGGTCCAGGGTCTTGAACTCCACGGTGTAGTTGAAATCCTTGCCCATGGGATCGGACACGGGAGAGTTCTGGTGGAGAGTCTTCAGGTTTAACTGATCCGGCCACCACTGTTGGTTCGACAAGGGCATTTCGTTTCTCCTTCTTCAAGGGATCGAAGGCTGCCGGTTGGCAGTCAAGGGGCTGTGAATCTACCGGGCTCCTCCAGGTACGCCGTGCAGAGAGCCGCAGCAGGCCGTACCTGACCAGCTACCGCGCATTCTACACAAACCATCTGGTGAGTTCCCGACGATCGGGCTGGCGACGGTGTACAACACGCTGCGGTCGCTGACTGAGCGCGGTTTCGTGCGCGAGCTGCCGTTCGACGACGCGACGCGCTTCGGCGTCAACGTGGAGCCGCACGCCAACCTGGTCTTTAACGCGCGCCTGACCATGCACCTATATTATCCGAAAGCGATTCTACGTCAGAAACCGGGGGCACCCCGAACCCGCCAAGGGGTCGCAAGTGGGCTATTGGCCAACGCCGGAGTCAGTCACGCCCGCTGGAGCTTGCGAACGGCTGCAACCGGCAGGCCGCTCAGCAGGCCGGACGGGTCGCCCTTTTCCAGGAGGACGTCACCGAGTCGCTTGACGCCCTCCATCGCGGCAAAGATGAACGCAAGGCCGTAGCTAACTCGCGCGACTCCGAGCTGCTCCAATTCAGCAACCGAAGGCGAGGTCGCACCGGCGAGGATGCTGACCGGCGCCCGGACTTCTTTGACCAACGTGCGTATCTGCTCCGCGCCGCCGGCCCGTATATAGAAGACGCAATCGGCCCCGGCCTCGGCGTAGGCATTGCCCCGCTGCACCGCATCCTTCAAAGCTTCGGGGCCATCGCTCATCGCAATGAACGTGTCGACGCGGGCGTTCAGCAAGAACTCGCTGCCCAGCGAACGTCTCGCTTCCATGAAGGCAGCGATCTTCTCCAGCTGTTCCGGTATCGATGCGAGACTCAGCGGCTCGTTCGTCGCGTGGTGCAGGCTATCCTCGAGGTTCATGCCGGCCAGGCCGCTGCCCACGAACTGCCTGACCGTTTCCGCCACGTCCTCAGGCCCGCCGAAGCCCTTCTCGCCGTCGGCATTCAGCGGCACCGAGAGCCTCGCGGTCATGCCGCGATACACCGCCGTCGTACGCTCGCGGCCGATGACTTCTCCGTCCGGCAGCCCGTACACAGCCGCGATTGCGCCGCTTGACCCCTGCACCGCCGGGAACCCCATCGATTCGAGGAACAGCGCCGACAGCGTGTCGTACGCACCGGGCATCACGAGTATCTCTGGCGCAGCGATCAGCGCTCGCAGCTTGCGGCTCTGAGCATTGCCGCGCTCGATTGTGTCTGAATCGATCGCTATCGAAGTCATCCGCCGGCCGCCTGAGGCAGCTCCGGGATTACCGCCTTCACGTCCTCGTCCTCAATCGCGTAGGCGCCGCGGCTCAACCGTCGGCCCTGCGCGGCGAGGATCAAGTCGCCCTCGTCCACGCCATCCGGCACCGGCGTGATCCAGGTCATCAGCTCCACCACGACGCCGTTGGGGTCGCGGCAGTAAATGGACCGCTCGTAGCCACGGTCGACGGGGCCGGAAAACGCCACCCCCTCGGCCTGCAGCGCGGCTATCGCCTCGTCGAGGTCGCCATCGAGGTTCAGCGCGATGTGGTTCAGTGCCCCGGTCTGCACCCGCCCCTCGCGGTCGCTGCCCCGCTTCGGCACAAAGTAGGCGATGAACTGCCCCGGCCCCGTCTCGAAGAACAGGTGCACTGAGTTGGGGTCGTCCAGGTTCGGCTGCTCCAGCACCAGGCGCATGCCCAGGACTCGCGTATAGAAGTCCATCGTCTTGTCGTAGCTGAGGCCGAACAGCGCAGGGTGGTTGATGCCGCGAGTCTTGATCGTCATAGTCACCCGATCTTACCAACGAAACAGAAGGCCCCCAAAGGAGCCTCCCGTTAAGGTTTGCCGCGTCTTGCACGCTCGATGCTGCAGGTTTCAACCTGCAGTATCGGGCCCTGTCCCTCGGTTCCTCGGCTGCTACCCGACAGAACCCATGATCGTCTGGCCGCCGACCCGGCGCGGCTCCAGGAACTCGCCCAGGCTACGGTTGACCAGCGGGCGCTTGTACATCGGGTGCTTCAGGCTGCGCACCTCGTGCTCGATGCTGAACAGGTGCTTGTTGCTCTTCGGCTCCACGATGTCGACGAAGCGGTACTGGTGGTTGCGCGGCTCCTCCGTAACCAGCCCGCGCTCCGAGAGGTCTGCGTACGGCTGCGAGAAGTTCGCCACGTACACCGCGATGTGGTGGCCGTCATACTCAGCCACCTCGTCCGTTTCCTGGAAGATCAGGCGCTGGTACTGGCCGACAGAGACCTCAGCCGCGTCGCCGGCCTTGTTGCCCTTGACGCTCGCTGCCGCCCCGATTAGCTCGTTGTAGAACGCGGCGATGCCTTCGGCGGTGCCCCGCGGCACATCGAAGTGCACGTACGGCATGCCCACGCGCATCGGCCCAAAGTCCGGTCCCGGCTCGTACACGCGGAAGCGGTTGCCCCACGGCGACGTCACCGCGATGTACCCATCCTCCCGCGACCAGGTGAACTTTGTCCCGGCCAGCCGCGGCGCCACGGTCTCCAGCCTGTCAGCCAGCGCCTCCAGGCTCGGCGTCACGAGGCCGGCGTGGCCGCGTAGCACCTGTGGCTTGTTCGTAGGCAAATGGAACTGCTGCTCGCCCAGGTTGATCCACATGTTCTCCAGGCCGACCATCATGTGCGGGTCGCGCGTGAAGCCCAGACCTACCAGGTAGAACAGCGCCGCGACGCCTTGATCGTCAACCTGAGTGTTGACGTGCTCCAGCATCGCGATGTTGCCAACGTCCTCCGCGACGATTGCCGGATCGATCTTGGTCTGCGTAGCCATTTCTGACCTCCCGTTTAGGGTTGTTAACCAGCTTCCGCCACCGGCGCCTGAGACGCCGCCTTCAGCGGAGGCTTCGGGGCAGGGCCCCATGTTCACTGCAAAGGGTGTGGGGGCACAGCCCTCACACAATCACCTATGCCTTCACTTCTGCAGGCGTGTACTTGCCCTCGACCTGCGGCGTAATCGTACCGACGAACCCAGCGTTGTCGCCCTTCGCCCGCGCCGCCTCCAGCCGGTCCAGCCGCGTCTCGCGCGACCACTTCCGCTTCAGGCTGTCACTCACGTTGATGTGCAGCCGGCCCAAACCCTCGACTTCAAGCTCAACCTTGTCGCCGTCCATGAAGGCGTGCAGCCCGCGGTGGTTAGTGCCGGTCGCCAGGATGTCACCGGCCTCCAGCGGGTGCGTCGCCGTGATGAACTCAATGCAGCGAGGGATGTCGTTGCCCATGTCGTCCGTGTTGAAGTCCTGCATCAGCTTGCCGTTGTTCCACAGCTTGATGCTCAGCTTGTGCGGGTTCGGTACTTCGTCCGCCGTCACGATGAACGGGCCGATCGGCGCGAACGTGGCACGCGACTTCATCTGGTAGAAGGCCGGGACGCCACGCGCTGAACCATCGATGAAGTTGACGTAGCCGAAGACGTAGCTCATAGCGTTGTGACGGGACACGTTGTCGGCGCGCTTGCCGATGACCACCGCCATCTCGGCCTCGCCCTCGAAGACCGAGGCAGGCATGTCCGGCAGGACCATCGTGTCGCCATCACCGACGACGCAGTGGGGAGACTTGAGGAAGGCATTGATCGGCGCCGGCGCCGGCATCGTGTGGTTCTCCAGGTAGTTGACCGCCATGCAGGCGACCGTCGCCGGCTTGGGCAGCGGCGCCCGGATCTTCACCGAACTCAGCGGCCTGCCGGAGCCGGACGCAACGGCGCTCTCCAGCTTGCCCTTGTAAGAGTCCCACCTCTCGATCACGCCCTTGATCAGGTCTTGCGGCTGCAGATGAGGGATATCCTTCACGACGTCCGACACGTCGACCACGGAGTCGCCCTTGACCACGCCGAGCTTGTAGTCATCAAAGAAAAGCAGTTTCACAATCGCCTCCATCAGGTATCGCGGGGCCGAAAGCGGGGTTACCGTGGGAAATAATACTGCAACGTCACCCGTGTGAGTGGAATAATCCACACGAAAAGGAGGAGATATCAATGTCCAACACGGCGACCAGCCTGCTGGCGGTCTGGATGGATCTGCCCGCGCAGCTCGAGGACGACTTCAACCGCTGGTACAACGAAGAGCACCTCAAAGACCGCATGGCCTTCCCCGGCTTCCAGCGCGTCCGCCGCTACGTCTCGGTCAACGGCGCACCCAGGTACGTCGCGCTCTACGACCTCGAAGACGGCGCCCTGACCAGCGAGCCCTACTTGACAGCCCGCAAGAACCCGACGGCCTGGACCCAGAAGGTCACCGCCGGCCTCACCACCAACATCCGCAACGAGTACAAGCTCGTGAAGTCGATCGGCGAATCGCCGGCGACGCCCGCGCCCTACCTGCTTATGGTCTGCCTCGAAACAGAAGACGAGCACGACGCGGAGCTCAACCGCTGGTACGACGAGGAGCACCTGGCGGCGCTGCAGTCCGTGCCCGGCTGCTACTCCGCCAGGCGCTACCGTGGCACCGACATCGCTGAGGGCTTCCCGAAGAACCTGGCGATCTACGAGTTGGAGCGCCCCGAAATCCGCACCAGCGCGGCCTGGAAGCAAGCCGCCGACACTCCCTGGACCCTGAACATGCGCACCCACTTCCGGCCCAACCGCCGCGACACCATGGGCCGGCTGATCAAAGTCGTCGAGAAGTAGCCTCCTAAAGCGACGTTCCCTTCTCCTCGCTTCAGCGGGTCTGGTGTCCCTCGTCTTTCAGGCCATGCGGCTTATTTGTCGCTGACTCCAAGAATGATCCTTGAACGACCTGTATATAGTCACAATAGTTTCGTGAATGCAAGACATGGTGAACGAAAGGTAATGGATTAGATTAGCGAAATAGACATACTCTGCACACTACCTATGAGAGGGGGACGGAATGAATCGCGCCAAGTTTAGGAGCCTCCTGTTATCCAGGAAACTTGCCGTAAGCCTGTTGGCACTTTCGCTTGTGCTGTTCATGGGAAGTTTCTTAGGACCAACCCATCAAAAGACCGAGGCCTCGTCTTTGGGGATACACACCCTTAATCTCCATGGCTGTGACACCATCACCTACAACACGACGACTTGGTCGCCTGGTGTCGTCTCGTTGGCAACGATGAATAGCTACTTCTCTCAGGCCTTCGACAATGGCAACGGATGGGATCAGTTCTGTGGCGGAAAATTCGTTAAGTGGGCCCCTAGCACGCAGGTGAGTGGTGAGATAGGCCCTGCCTCTTGGGTCAATGCCAACTGCGCACCGCCTGGAGGAACGGCTCTGGCCTGCGCGTACTTCTACTCATGCGTCAATGACTCTTATGGGACTCAAAAGTGCTACAACCAAATCTTGATCCGAGACACTGGCTTTGTCGCAAACGCGCTTTACATCATCAACCATGAGACCGGGCACGTCTTGAATCTTCAAGATCAGACATCGTGCTCATACAACGGGGTCATGTATCAGCTCCCGGTCGGCTCCGCCCCGTGTGCGACGGTTTACTCTTGGCCGGTGAGTGCAGAGATTACGGAAGTCGATTTTTATATGTGGAATGGGCCGTAGCCTCGAGGCCGTCAGACCTTAACCGCACTCGGAGGAGAAAACGATGATTCTTAGAAACACCATCGGCGCACACACGCTGGTTACCATCTACCTTTTCGCGGCGCTTCTTCTCGCCGGTGCAGCGTGGCTGACATTCGCTGAACCGGCACGTTCGGCGGACGAACTCGTCGCCTACTACTGCGATTACGCAACCGGTAGGGTAGTAGTAATCGAGGGAATAGAGACGGAAGATGAGTTCGATCGGTACGTGGAGCAAAACCGTTCGCGAATGATCATCCCGCCACCTTCAGACAATCCGCCCACGCGTCCACCCTTTTCCGAGTGGGACCCTGAATGCAGGCCAACCCGGTAGGAGGTCAGTATGCCAAGGCGACTCGGCATTTTTCTCACCATCGTGGCATCGTTCGTTTTGCTTGTGCCCCTGAGCGGGCTGGCGAGCGCGCAAGAACCAACCCCGACTCCAGGTGGCGGAGCTGTTCCGCCACCTGGACAGGCGCAAGGGACGATATGTGAACGGCCACCGAGCTTCATTCGGTCCGGTGGCTCAGTCGTTAACTTCGGCTCAGTTTCACTGGCGCTTCCATCAGGCTATGGAGATTTCGGGATAACCGTCATAACTGCGGATCCAGGGCCGAACATGCTCCAAATCTGCTATATCGCTGGCAGCTCAGCAGTTGTGCTCAACGCCTCAACAGGGGGTGAGATTCGCAGAGAGGTCACAACTCCTGCTGCCAACGCGGTTCTTGACCAGGTTGTGGCGGCAGCCCGAACAGCGACGCCCGCACCTGTCCCGGCTAGCCCGGCGCCCATCCCAACCGTAACCATTACGGTTCCGAACACCGGCTCGGGAGGCCTGCGGTAGCGGCTAGTCCGGGTGGCCGGATTCGGATCGATGTAGGCCTTCAGGACAAAGGCTCGGTGAACGTTCAGTCAACCCAAGGGCCTGGAGTGAGTTAACCTCAATCCCCAAGGGAAACCCCGGTCGCCACAAAGTCTGCCATCCCCATGTCCCCAGTCCCTCTCTGTCCGCGGAGAGGGACTCGCGCCAGGGGAGGAGAGGCCCCAGAGCCGCTACCCAGGGTTCCTCCCGAGGCATCCTCGGGTGGTTCCTGCTAACTTCTCGGGTCGATTCCTTATGGCCGGCCCCGCCCCTGCATGGCACCCTCGATGCATGCAAACCAGTGTCTCCCGCCCCAACCTCCGTCTCGTCGTCTCCAACGGCGAAATCCTCTCGCCACCCGCGGGCGCCACGCTGGCCGAGCGTTTGCTCGACTTCGTGGGCGTACGGCCAGGGCTGCGCGTCATCGAGTTCACGTTTGGCCCCGGGCGCCTTGCCTGGCGCTTCGTTTCTGCCGGCTGCGATGTCGTTAGCGTCGACCTCGCTGAGCTGCCCTCGAATTCGATCCCGGAGGAGTGGCTCGGCGCCTTCGACCTCGTGGTCACGGCGTGCGCGCTGCACCAGGTCGCCCGCCCGGCCCGGCTGCT
>CAZNHI010000102.1:0-7478 GCA_964572535.1 uncultured Dehalococcoidia bacterium | reverse complement strand
GCGTGCTCCTGCTCCAGCGCGTTCATCTCCTGGCGCCGCGACTCGATCAGGCTTTTCGCGGCGGCGATTTCAGGGACGATCGTGCTGCCGCGCTCCTGCGCCTGCGCCACGCTGCGCTGCAGGTCTGAGCGCTCGTCGCGCAACGACTGCAGCTCGGCCTCGACCTCGGCGCGACGGCGCGTCAGTGCGTCCAGGCGCTCAGCGTCGTAAGTCAGGCGCTGCTCCAGGGAATGGACGCTGTCAGTCAACTCACGCTGGCGAGTGCGCCGCGCGGCCAGCTCACGTTCGCGCTCTTCGACCGCGACGCTGAGAGCGGTGAGCCCCTCTTCGCAGGCCCGCACCTCCTCCTGGCTGACCACCATCTCCTGTTGCTTCTGGTCCAGGCCGGCCTGGGCGCGGGTCAGCGTCTCCTGCGCCTCCCGCCAGACACGGCTGTACAGCTCCCGCAACGTCTCCTGCAGCTCACCCGCCAGACGCGAGTGCTCCGCAGCACGCGATGCCTGACGCTCAAGCTGGCGCAAACGCGGGCCGATCTCCTCCAGCAGCAGGTTCACGCGCTCGAGGTTCTCGCGCGTCGCGGCCAGGCGGTCACGCGCCTCATCCAGCCGGTTGCGCAGGAGCCGCACATCCGCGGCCTCTTCCAGCAAGCGCCGGCGCTCCTCAGGACGCATGACCAGCACCTCTTCGACCAGGCCCTGGCCCATGAAGGCGTAGCTGTTCTGGCCGACCTGGGCGCGCAGGAAGAGATCGAGCACGTCACGCAGGCGGACCTTGGACTTGTTGATCAGATACTCGGAATCGCCGCTGCGGTAGGCGCGGCGCGTGACCACGACCTCGCTGTAATCGACGGGCAGCCAGCCCTCAGAGTTGTCCAGCGTGATCGAGACCTCCGCCATGCCCACGGCTGCCTTCTGGCTGGAGCCGGAGAAGATCACGTCTTCCAGGCGGCGGGCACGCACGTTACGCGATTGCTGCTCGCCGAGAACCCAGCGCAGCGACTCGGCGACGTTGCTCTTGCCAGAGCCATTGGGGCCGACCACCGAGGTAATGCCGGGGCCAAACTCGAACAGGGTCTTCTGATGGAAGCTCTTGAAGCCCTGCAGCTCGAGTCGCTTGAGGTACACGGCTAACTCACACCTTCCTCGGGTGTGTTCTCCAGCTCGGTCAGGGCGTTGCGGGCGGCTTCTCGCTCCGCTTCCTGCTTGCTGTGGCCTGTACCGGAAGCGAGCGCCGTACCCTGCACCTGCACTTCCACCGTGAACAGCTTGCGGTGCTCCGGGCCATCCTCGGCCACTGTCTTGTAGTTCGGCGCGCGCTGCCAGCGAGCCTGCACGATCTCCTGGAGTCGCGACTTTGGATCGATCGGCGTGGGCCGGCCGCTCAGGTTAATCTCGTCGCCGATCGCATCGAAGATGAAGCGTCGTGAGGCCGTCAGCCCCCGGTCTATAGCGATCGCGCCGACCACCGCTTCGAAGAGGCTGGCCAGGTTCTGGGCGCGGATACGGCCACCGGCAGCTTCTTCCCCACGGCCGAGCAACAGAAAGTCGCCGAGGCCTTTCACTCGCGCGAAGTTCGCCAGGCTGTCGCGGCGCACCAGGTAGCCGCGCCACTCCGTCAGGTCGCCCTCGTCGCACTCCGGGCAGTCGCGGAACAGCCGCTCGGCGACCACGTAGCTGAGCACGGCGTCGCCAAAGAACTCGAGACGCTCGTTGGACTCGAGGCCCGGGGCCGGGTACTCGTTGAGGTATGAGCGATGCACGAAGGCCTGGTGCAGCATCTCTGGCTTCTTGAAAGAGACGCCGATGCGTTGCTCGACCTCCTGCACGAAAGGCATCATCGCTTCAGGCTCCTGACCGAGGACGAGTCGAATTTGCGGCAGACCATCAGGGGCTTCCGGAGTCGCGTCACTGTGGGCGGGCGGATCACCCAGTTTCCTCCTGGCAGCGGCGGTTGGGGCAGATCCCCATCTCAATTACCAACCCCATGCGCCCCTTAAGCGGGGGTTCCGGGGGTGTCCCCCGGCTTTCAATACAGAACCCCCATCTTCAATTACCAGAGGCCCCTTGCGCCCCCTTTAGCGGGGTTTGGGGCGGGGCCTCATCTCAACTATCAAACCCATGCGCCCCTTCAGCGGGGTTTGGGGCGGAGCCCCATCTTCAATATAGGATGGTAGCCTGATGAACGCGAAACCACGTCCGACAGGCCCCCGGATCACCGGCGATCATAGGCTCGGGGCCCATAGACTGTCAAGGTATTCATAGTCATCCGAGTAGGCCATATAACAGTTCTATGAGCGACAGCGACGGCTCCCTACTCCTGGCACGGCTACAGGCCCGGCTCAATCCCGCGGCGCGCGCTGCGCTGAACGCTTGCGAGGCCGCCTGCAGCGCAGCCGGCTTGCGCCTCTACCTGGTCGGTGGCCCGGTGCGCGACCTGATCCTGGATCGCGACTCAGCAGACCTGGACCTCGCGCTCGAAGGAGACGTCGCGCCCGTGGCGCAGCGCGTGGCGACAGAGCTGGGCGCCCGCGTCGTGCTGCATCCGCGCTTCGGCACCGCCAACATCTCAGGCCACGGCTATCAGATCGACCTGGCACGGACGCGGCGCGAGACGTACGACCATCCCGGCGCCCTGCCGTCGGTGACGCCCGCGACGCTGACCGAGGACCTGGCACGCCGCGACTTCGCGATCAACACCCTGGCGCTGCAGCTCTCGCCGCGGGCCGGGGAGCTGGTCGACCCCTTTCGCGGCGAAGTCGACCTGCGCAGCGGCCTGATTCGCGTCCTGCACGAGCGCAGCTTCCAGGACGACGCCACGCGCATGCTGCGGGCCGCCCGTTACGCCGCACGCTTTGGCTTCAAGCTGCAGCGCGACAGCGAGGCGCTGCTCAAGCGCGACCTGGAGTACCTGAGGCGGATCAGCGGCCCGCGGCTGCGTCGCGAGCTGGCTCTGCTCTTCGAAGAAGGCGAGGCGGTCGCAGGCACGCTTCTGGCGCAGCGTTACGGCGTGCTCAAGGCTATCCACCCCGCCCTGGGCCTGCGCGCTGAAGTCGCTCCCCGCTGGCAGGAAGCCCTCCAGGGCCACAAGCAGGCGCCGCTGGACGAGCTGGGCTTCTGCCTGGTTGCGGATCCGAAGGACGAAGGCACAGCGGCCTCCGTCACGCGGTGGCTGCACCTCACCGGCCGCGTCGAGCGCGCCCTGAGCGACCTCGTGCGCCTGCGTGGCGAGTCGGCTAAGCTGGCGCAGGCCTCGCGCTCTCCCGTCGGCGCCGTCGAGATCCTGGAACACTACGCGCCGTCGGCCATCTGGGCGCTGTCGATGCTGGATACAGGCGAGACAGGCGAGGCCTGCCGCACGTACCTGACACGCTGGCGCCACGTGCGGCCGTACCTCAGTGGCGATGATTTGCTGGCGTTGGGCGTGGCGCCTGGCGTTGCGGTGGGAGAGATGCTGAAGAGCCTGCGCCGGGCGAGGCTGCAGGTGGACGAGATGACGCGCGATCACGAGATCGAACTGGTGCGCGCGTCGTTGCCGGGAAGGGGCCGCTAGAGATGTCAGCGAGACGCAGACGCCAGACGCCGAAAGCCGAGGTCGAGTGGGACTTCTTCAGCTTCCCCACCTACTTCGCGTTCGCTGCGGGCGGCTTAGTAGCAACCGTGCTCTTCCCGCTGGCACCGATAGTGCTGTTCGTAATCTTTCTCTTCGGAACTTCTTTCGGCACTGCACACGCCATGAGTCATTGGTGGCAGGGCCGCGTGACCAACAAGCGCCGCGAGCGCGCAGAAGAGGAAGAGCGCGAGCGACGCGCCCTGCTGGCCCGCAGCGCCGCCTCCCTGGACAACGAGGCGCAGTCACGCCGCCATCGCCGCAAACGCAACGTGTAGTTGTCGAGAGCAGGCCTGCATGCGCCCCTTTAGCGGGGTCCGGGGTGTCCCCGGTCTTCAGACGCAAAGCCCAGTCACGCCGCCATCGCCGCAAACGTGGGTCCAACTAGACGCCCATTGCGAGCCTGAGCGCGGCGGGGTAAGGAGTCCAGGGCATACCCTCCGCGACCGATCGGGCAACCGCAGGGGCGCACGGCCAGGCGTCCCTACTACGCCACGTCTTCCACTGACACCTGATGCCCCGGGGTTCAGCCCGGGGTACTGCACCAGGCCACCTCAGACACCTTCAGCGAAATGCCACAGAATCGCGGCGATGTGCTTGGTGCCGCGCCGGAAGTCCTCTATGCGCACGTGCTCGTCCGGCGCATGGTCGCGGCCGCCAACGTAGTTGATCCCAGCCATCACGGTCGGCAGGTTAAGGTCGTGCACAAAGTGATACATCGGCCCGGTGGCCGCCATGCTAGGCACCAGGTAGGCGTCGCGCCCGTAGACATCGCGCGCGGCCGCCTGCGCCACGTCGATGAACGGCTCGTCCATGGGCGTACGCGCCGGCTTCTCGGTTGACGACTGGCTGATCACCACGTCCTCGAAGCCCACCTTGTCCAGGTAGGTGCGCAGCTTGCGGATGATGTCCTCCGGGTCCTGGTCACTCACGAGACGGAAGTCGAGCTTGGCTGAGGCGCGCGCCGGCAGCACCGTCTTCGTGCCCTGCCCCTGGTAGCCGGACGTCAGTCCGTTGATCGTCGCGGTCGGCTCGAAGATGTGGCGCCGGCGGTAGTCGACGTCTTTGACACCGAGCACGGCAGCGTGCAGGCCGAGGCTGGCCAGGAACTCCGTGCCCTCGTCCGGCAGGATGCGCAGCGTCGCCAGCTCCTCCTCGGTCGGGTCCTTCACGTCGTCGTAGAAGCCATCGATCAGGATGCGCTCGTCCGGCGCCTTGATCGTCGCCAGCGCCCAGGCCAGACGCCACGCCGGGTTGGGCACCACCGTGCCGTAAGACGAGTGCACGTCGCGATTCGGCCCCGCGACGCTGAGGTCGACACAGAGCAGGCCCTTGGCGCCGAGCATCAGGGTCGGACTGCCGTCCCACAGCGCGTAGCCCCACTCCCAGACACAGGCGTCGGCAGCCAGCAGCTCGCGGTGCTGGTGCACGAACGGCGCGATCTGCGGGCTGCCGATCTCCTCGTCGCCCTCGATGCAGAACTTCACCTTGCAGGGCAGCTCGCCAAAGACGTGCTTCAGCCCCCGCAGCGCCAGCATGCGCGAGACGATGTTGCCCTTGTCGTCCGAGACGCCGCGCCCGTAGAGGTTGTCCCCGCGCCGCTGCGGCTCAAAGGGCGGCGACGTCCATTCGTCCAACGGGTCCGGCGGCTGCACGTCGTAGTGGTTGTAGAACAACAGCGTCTTCGTGGCGCGCCCGGCGTGCTCGGCGTAGACCACGGGGTTGGCGCCGTTCGGCTTCGGCAGCACCTGCGTCGCGAAGCCCTCTGCCTCCAGCAGACGCACCGTATGCTGCGCCGTCGCCTCGATCGCCGTCCCCTGCGCGCTCACGGTGGGTAGCCTGCAGTACTCAATCACTTCTGCCAGAGCGCGCTCGAGGTTCTCGTCGATGTACTCAAACACGCGGTCCAGGATCATGCAGGCATCATGGCAGATGCGGGACAAGATCGACAGCGGCTGGATAGCGGACAAGCTGATTGAGCAAGCACCACCGCATCCGCTTATCCGCTCCCCACCCGCTGACCTACTCCCGATCCCTCAGCATCCAGATCCCCGCCTTCGACTCCGCCGTCAGCCCGATCAGCGGCCCCGGCGAATGCGGCGTCGTCAGCGGCCGGAAGCCGAGTCGCAGCCAGAAGTACACCGCCAGCCCCCGCCCGTCCGGCACCGGCGCGTAGACCTTCTCGAAGCCAGAGGCGCGCAGGTGGCGATCGAGCGCAATCCCCGCCTCGCCACCCAGCCCCCGGAAGCGTCGTGCCGGGTCGATAGTAATCAGCGGCACGGTCGCACAGCCTGAAGACGGTGAATCCGGCAACACAACCGCGAGGCCGATCGCCGTTTCAGCAGCATCAGAGATGAGCACGCCGATGGCGATTGTCAGGCCGGCCTCAAGGTCTTCCAGCGTCCACTCCGGCGCCAGCGAAGCCGGCAGCCAGGCTGACATCTGAGCCAGCGCGTCGGGCGTCAGCCGTGAAAGACGTACGCGTCCTGACGCCACGGGCCATTCGAAGCTGAGGCTCAACACTCGCATCCTTCGACAGGCTCAGGACGAACGGCGTGCCCGGGAACTCTCTGGGTACCTACGAGAGCCATTCTTCGATGGCGCCTGCGATCTCACGCGACGGCAGGTCGCGCAACGTGCAACGCGGGATCGAGCGCAGGAAGGTGTCGCCGTACTGGCGGCCGCGCAGCCTCCGGTCCAGCACCACCAGCACGCCGCGGTCCGTCTTGCTGCGGATCAGCCGCCCGAAGCCCTGCCTGAAGCGCATTACGGCGTGCGGCAGCGCGTACTGGTCGAAGGGCTCGTCGTACAGGGCGGATCGCGCCTGGTAGATCGGGTCCGTCGGCACGGCGAAGGGCAGGCGCACGATCACCAGTAGCGATAGCGCCTCGCCGACCACGTCGACACCCTCCCAGAACGACGCCGTCCCCAGCAGCACAGTGCGTGGGTTCTCGCGCAGCGCCGCCAGCATCTGGCGCGGCGAGCCGTCGATACCGTGGCCGAGCACCAGGATGCCTTCCGCCTCCAGTGGCGCCTTGATCGCCTGGTAGACGCCGTTGAGCGCTGCGTAGGACGTGAACAGGATCAGCGCGCGCCCCTGGCTCGCCCTCAACGACTCCACCAGCAAATCTCCAACTGTCGAGACGAACTCAGGCTGGTTCGGGTCCGGCAGGTCGGTAGGCAGCGCGATCAGGGTCGAGTTCTCGAAGTCGAAGGGCGAGCCTAGCTGCGCTTCGTCCGCATCCTCCAGGCCGACGCGCTGGCGCAAAAAGTCGAATTTGCCGTCCATGCTCAGGGTGGCGCTGGTCAGGATGACGCTGTCCTTGGCTTCGAAAAGCTCCCGCTTCAGAATCGCCGACACTTCGAGAGGCGCCGTACACAGCGCGATCTCCCCGGTCTGACGCCCCCGCTCCAGCCAGCAGATCAACGAGGCGTCCTCCTCCAGGATGGCGTGCGATAGACCGTACTGCAGGGCGCCGCCCATCTGACACAGGTCTTCTGCCTCTGCCGCGAGCGCTTCCTGGTTGAGCAGCCCCTGGTCTCCCAGCTCCAGCATGCCGCGCAGGTCGTCCAGCAGCCCCACCAGGTCCACCAGGGCACCGTCCAGGTTGTCGGCCACGATTTCGAGTTCGGACCACAGGCGCTGGACGCGTGTTGAGCGGGTGATCAGCAGCCGCCCATCGTTGTTATCGCGTTCCTCCGGGCCGCACTCCTTGAGCACCCGCGTCAGGAGCTTGAACGGCTCGGGCAGGCGAGAGCGCACCTTCGCCGCGGAGGTGACGAGCGACGCGGCGACGCCGGCCATGTAGGCGCCGGGGCTGAGCAAGTCGCCGCCGCGCGCCGCCTCGTTGATCGAGCCCGCGAGGCCCGAC
>CAZNHI010000101.1:0-7499 GCA_964572535.1 uncultured Dehalococcoidia bacterium | reverse complement strand
GCCGCTGTTGTCGTCGGTGCCGTCGCCGCCGCTGCCGGGGCCGCTGTTGTCGTCGGTGCCGTCGCCGCTGCCGGGGCCGCTGTTGTCGTCGGTGCTGCCGTCATCGTCGCTGTCGCGTCCGCGATTACCGTCGTCGCCGCCGTGGTCGTCCGGCGTCGCTGATGGCACGAGGGCAGGGGCGGAGGTTGGTATCGGCGTCGGATTCTGGCTACCCACGATGTCGCGCACCACGCCGGCGGGGTCGCGAATGAGGTCAACGGGCGACCTCGAAGCCGAAGCGGCGGCACCGGCTCCCAGCGCCAGGAAGGCCGCCGCGATGAGGAACCCACGCCCCAACCAGCCGTCCTTCGCGTTCGTCCTGCGGACCAGAGCGTCTTCGAAGCGGGAGCGCATGCGGCTGCGCGTAGATGCGTCCGGCCACGCGAAAGGCAAGGCTGCGACCTCGCGGGCCAGCGCCGCGAGGTCAGGTGTCATTTCGTCAGGATGGTTCACGTTCATGTCCAGGTTCTGAGGGTCCGGAGCACGGACCCTCGATCCAGAGTACAGACCTTAGTCGTTGCCGTCGTCGTGGCCACTGCCGGAACCGCTGTTGCTGCTGCCGGGGCCGCTGTTGTCGTCTTCGTCGTCATCATCTTCGTCGTCGTCGCTAGCGGTGCCGCCGGCGCCGCTGTTGTCGTCATCAGCGTCGTCGTCATCGTCGCTAGTGCCGCCGTTGCCACTGCCGGTGCCGCTGTTGTCGTCATCAGCGTCGTCGTCATCGTCGCTAGCGGTGCCGCCGTTGCCACTGCTGGTGCCGCTGTTGTCGTCATCAGCGTGGTCGCTGACGCCGGCTGGCCTGTCGCCGCCGCGGTCGTCGTTGATGTCGTGCAGGGGACCGTCGTCACTGACACCGGCTGGCCTGTCGCCACCTCGGTCGTCCATCACATCATGCAGCGGGCCGTCATCCGCGCCGCCGAGTCCGCCGGACGCGAACACGCCCGTCCCCGCCAGCAGCGTCGCGCTACCGAGAATCGCCAACGCCACGACGCCGCTTCGTCCCAGGCTTATCAGTTTGTTCACAGGTTGCCTCCTTATTGCGGCCCTGACAGGGCCTCTCACAAAGACATGTCACCGGGAGGCCGAAAAGTGTCGGCTCAGGGGAATTTTCTTTGCTGACTCGAAGCCGGGCTGCAGCGGCTACACTGGAGGCGTGAGCAACCCCTTCTCGTTGTACGTGCACATTCCTTTCTGCACCGCCAAATGCACCTACTGCGACTTCAACTCCTATGCAGGTCAGGACTCCCTGATGACGCCCTACGCGTGGGCCGTGGAGACCGAGGCTTGTCTCTGGTCGCCGTATGTCCTGGGGCGCACGGCAGAGACCGTGTTCTTTGGCGGTGGCACACCCAGCCTGCTGCCCTTGCCGGAGATGGAGGTCATCACCACCGCCCTCAGCCAGCGCTTCGACGTTGCTCCGGGCGCTGAGGTCTCTCTGGAGGCGAACCCAGGGACGATCGACGCGGCGCATCTGCGTGGCCTGAGGCGGCTCGGCTTCAACCGCATCAGCTTCGGCGTGCAGAGTTTTCACGACGACGAATTGCGCACGATGGAGCGTATTCACAACGCCGACGAGGTGGACGATGCCTACCGCTGGGCCCGTGAGGCCGGCTTCGAGAACATCAACCTGGACCTGATCTACGGCTTGCAGTGGCAGACGCTTGAGGCTTGGCAGGCCAACCTCGAACGTGCGATTGCCATGCAGCCGGAACACCTTTCGCTCTACGCTCTGACGCTGGAGGATGGCACGCCGCTAACCCGCGATGTCGCCCGCGGCCGCAGCCTGGGACCCGACCTCGACTTGCAGGCCGATATGTTCGAGTGGAGCATCGAGCGCATGAAGCAGGCAGGCTACCAACACTACGAGGTGTCGAACTGGTCGCGGCCCGGCCGCGAGTGCCGGCACAACCTGGTCTACTGGCGCAACGGCGACTGGCTGGGCCTGGGCGCCGGGGCCCACTCTCACCTCCTGGGGGAGCGCTTCGCCGACGCGGCCAGCCCTTCGCGCTACATTGCGCTGGTGGAGGAGGCAGCAGCGGCAGATGCTACGGAGTCGCCGCTCGCGGCGATGCGTCAGGTGGGCATGCGGGAGGCACCGGACGAGTCACGCGAGATGTCAGAGACCGTCTTCCTGGCGCTGCGGCTGCGTGAAGGGCTCGACCTCGCCGCGTTCGAGCGACGCTTCGGTCTGCCGTTTGTGCGGGTGTTCGGCGAGCCGCTCGAAGAGACGCAGGCGCTGGGCCTCACGGAGGTCGTTGACGGCTGCCTACGACTGCGAGACGAGGCCGTACTTCTGGGCGACGAAGCTTTTGTGCGCTTTCTCTCGCCCGCGGTGTAGCGCGGCAAGTTCCTACCTGCCTTCCGCTGCTGCTAAACTCAATGCCTAGATAGGCCGTTATTGTGCTTAGCCAACGCCCTGTAGACTTGGAAACCGACCGCGAGTTCATCCTCGATCTTGGCTGTATGGGCAGCTACGAGAGCCTCCCGGCGTGGTATCGCAATCAGTCCTACCGAGCCTACCGAGACATGTGGTTCAATTCCACGCTGCCGAAGCTTTTCCTCGGCGACCTGGCGGCCAGTCTGAGGGAGCAGCGCACCGTGGCCGACGTCTGGCTGGAGGATAATCAGCGTGCGGGGTTTCTCTGGATGACCTTTGGCGATTCTCCTCATGGGCTAGTCATAGCCACCCTGCACGATCTCGTCGTCGAGGCGGGGCATCAGCGCCGCGGCATCGGCAAGATGATGCTTCAGGCCGCCACCAGCCGGGCAAAGGAAGACAACGCCGGCATCCTGCGAGTCGAGACCAGCGTCGAGAACCCCGCCTCGCAGGCCATCTACCAGAGCGAGGGCTTCACCGTGGCGCGCCTGCTCTATGAAAAGGTCCTCGACGGCCCCAAGGAGTAGCGATGTCCGAATTCAGCGAAGAGGTCACGATCACGCCCAGGGATAACGGCCCTTACTTCGTCATGGGTCCAGTGAAGCTGGTCGACGTAGAGGGCAAGGAGATTGCCTATGAGGGCAGGCTCTCCCTGTGCCGGTGCGGCCAATCGAGCACGAAGCCGATTTGCGACGGGA
This sequence comes from uncultured Dehalococcoidia bacterium, assembly GCA_964572535.1. Classification (GTDB taxonomy): domain Bacteria; phylum Chloroflexota; class Dehalococcoidia; order DSTF01; family WHTK01; genus WHTK01. The sequence continues at coordinate 4,388 of CAZNHI010000101.1, read as the reverse complement.
CACATCGCACAATCGGTTTCGAGAGCGTAGTCCGGGGCGAATAGCCTCAGGCGTCTATTACCAACTCGAAGACGTACTCTTCGCCGTCGATCTCGTCGATCTGCGTCCCGATTCGCTGGAAGCCCAGCTTCGCCGCCATACCCAGCGACGGCTTGTTGGTTGGCGAAACCGAGACTACGAAACGTTGTATCCCGTGTTCGTGTCGCGCCCAGTCGATCAGCGCCAGGGCCGCCTCGGAGGCGTAGCCTTGCCGGCGGTACTGAGGCTCCACCCCATAACCAAGCTCGGCCTGGCCCATCGCGTTCGGCTTGCCGTGGAAGCCGATGTTGCCGATGAAAGCGCCGTCACTCCTGCGTAGCATCGCCCGAGTGAGCCAAGGCGCTTGTTCGGGGTCGACCTCCATCCGCTCGATCCTTCGCCCGAACCAGTAGCGCGTCTCGTCGTCGGGCCAGCCAGCGGGCAGCGCTGCACCAATCAGTTGCTCAGCCTTCGCAATGCGGCCGTCCACCGAGGCCTGCATGAACTCCGGGCTCATCCAGACGAGGTCCAGGTGTTCGCTCTGAATAGGCGGCACCTGCATCTCAGGACAGCCCGTGCAGCGCTCGCACCGCGCTGATGAGGTCCTCCAAGTCTGGTGCGCTGGCCATGGGCGCGGAGCCCAGCGGGTCCGGCGTTGGTGTCTCGCCCAGCAGCGCCTCGATGCTGTTGCGCACCGACCACGACAGTGCCGTGAGGTCGTAGCCGCCTTCCAGCGCTAAGACTATGCGCCCGCCGCACAGCTCCGCGGCGATGTCTCTCAGCCCCGCGATTAGCGCCGCGTAGCCGGAGCACGACAGGCGCATCAGAGAGCCATCTATCGGGTCGGCGAAGTGCGCGTCGTAGCCGGCTGAGACCAGGATCAGCTCGGGACGGTAGGCGCGCAGTTTCGCAGCGATCACTTGCTCCAGCAACATCGTGTACTCCGCGTCGCCGCAGCCGCCGGGCAGCGACAGATTGAGTGTCGTGCCCGCACCCTCGCCGGCGCCGGCTTCGCGCCAGTGACCGGTGCCGGGGTAGTACGGGTACTGGTGCGTCGAGATGTAGAGCACGCGCGGGTCGTTGTAAAACGCGTCCTGCGTGCCGTTACCGTGGTGGATATCGATGTCCACGACCGCCACGCGTTCCAGACCCAGCGCTGTGTTGGCGTGCCGTGCCGCAACGGCGACGCTGTTGAAGAAGCAGAAGCCCATCGGCGCTGTGGCGACCGCGTGGTGACCCGGCGGGCGCGTCAGGCAGTAGGCGGCGTCGAATTCGCCCGTCGCAACCGCCTCCGTTGCGCCCAGCACAGCCCCGGCTGCCCGCAGCGCCGCCGCGTACGTCCCGGTGTTCGCGATCGTGTCGGCGAGGACCATCACCGGGCCGCGCTTGCCCACGCTCTGCATGCGACGGATGTGCGCTGGGGCGTGGATCAGCGCCAGCTCATCCTCGGTAGCGTCCCGGCACTGCGCCCGCTCGAGCCGCGCGCCCAGCCCAGACTCCTCGATCAGACTCAGGCACGCCTCTACACGGGACGCGTTCTCAGGGTGAGTCAGTGTGTCGTGTCCCACGAAGAGCGGGTCGTAATACAGCGCGACTTTCGCCACGGGCCCAGCGTAGCAGGCCTAATGTGTGGGGAGAGGCAGGGGACAGACCCTGTCTGTCCCCTAGCGTCAGTTGAGGAACTTCTGGATCGACTCCTTAAGGTCGTTCAGCTCCGGGAAGACGCCCGTAGCCTTCTTGGAGTAGACCTGCCGGCCGTTGACGCTGACCTCAAAGGCGCCGCCGACGCCCGGTACCAGCGTGATGCCGTCCGTCCACTCACCGAATGTGTTCAACAGCTCCTGCGCCGTCCACGCGGCGCGTGCGGTGTAGTTTCAAGGGCGGCAGTATTCGAGACGGATCGTCAGTCTGTTGTCAGCCATGAGGCACCTCCTGGCGCCTATTATCCGCCGTCGCTCAAGTCTTGAGCGTGTGTCTTTGGCGTCTTTACCGCCCGGAGCACCACGAAGCCCTTGTGCCGCGCCACTGTTTCCGAGCCGCCGAAGACGGAATCGACCTCTCGCCTCAAGCTGAGCAGGCGATTGATCACGAGGTAGAGCTGCCCGCGCGGCCGCAGGGCCTTGTACGCGCCAGCGACCATCTGGTCCAGGACTTCGCGGCCGCTGTGGGTTGGCGGGTTGCTGACGATGACGTCGAAGCGGGCTTTGGGTGGGAGGTCGCGCAGTCCGTCCCCGAGCACCACGTCGGCGTTCGTGATGGCGTTCGCTTCGATGTTGCGTTGGGTCAACCGCGTGGCGCGTATGTCGACATCGATGAGGGTCACGTGGCCGCGGGTTGCGAGTTTGGCCGCGACGAGGCCCAGCGCTCCGTAGCCGCAGCCCCAATCCAGAACACGTGCGGTTGGAGAAATGCGCATCGCCTCGATCAGGAGTCGCGAGCCCTCGTCCAGCTCGCGGTGCGCGAATACGCCGGGTTGCGTGTGCAGGCGGAGCTCGAAGCCGCGCTCGGAGATGACGATCGTGTCTGCAGGCACGCCCTAACTATACGGGGCGTTAGATGAAGGGTTGGCCCCCATCCGGGGGTGGTTGCGGCTTCGAGATGAAGGCGGCGGCCACGTGTAGGCCGGCTGCTCCCAACGCTACACCGGCGGCAGCTGCAGGGCTCCCCCCTTCCGCCTCGCTATCGAAGGCTGCTACAAGCGCGATGACAAGGAAGATCGCCGTGCCAGGTAGTGTCCAAGTCAAACCCCTGCGATTGCCTCTGAACGCCGCAATCGAGCCCGCGATGAAACCCGTGAGTAGGATGCCGAGGAGAACCAAACCCACGATCAAGTCGCTGGATTCGTCCTCGCCTTCGACTTCTGGCGTCTGCGGCCCCAGTCCTAGCGCGACGAAGAACAGTACAAGAACTGCGAGTGGGATCCAGCCCCAGGCGCCGTTGACCCTGCTGCCGCGACCCCGCGGTTCTTCGGGTTCGTCAAGGCGCGGGAATTCCTCTCGCTTGCCGGGAGAGAAGCTGTATTCGCGCTGAGGCTTCCCGGGCCCGGAGGGCAAACGGAAGTCGAGCCGCCATCCCGGCTTCTCTGGATCACGCCCGCGATCAGGCATGCGCCCGAGTATAGGCCGGGACATGGTGGTGCGTTGTCAGCGCCTCAGGTGTTTATCGAAGAACGCGTGGGCTTCGGCAATTGCGTCGTCGCCCAGGTACTCGTGGCCGAGGCCGGGAAAAACGTGGAGGGTGCTCTCCACGCCGGCTTTCTGCAGCGCCGCGTGCAGTAGCTGGCTTTGGTTGAGTGGCACCTGTTTGTCCTCGGTGCCGTGCATGATCAGGTGCGGCGCGCTGGCTGGCGAGACGTAGGTAATAGGGTTAGCCTTCGCCGCGGCGGCCAGGTTGTCTTGCACGGGCCCGCCCAGCAGTCGTGCGCTATGCGAATCGGGGTCGTCGTGGCCGAGGAGCGTCAGGTCTGTCGGCCCGAACCAGTCGCATACGGCTTGCACGGCGCTCGATTGCTCCGACCAGCCACCGCTGCCCTCGAGCTCGGGGGTAGATCCGGTGGAGCCAAGCATAGCGACCAGGTGCCCGCCGGCCGAGGCGCCCCAGACACCGATGCGCTCCGCGTCGATGCCATATTGCTCAGCGTGGGCGCGCAGGTAGCGGATGCCGGCTTTGCAGTCTTCGATCTGGGCCGGCCACAGGGCCTCACCGGTCAGCCGGTACTCCACTGCTGCGCCGAAGTAGCCCTGCTCTGCCAGCGGGATCAGCCGCGGCAGTCCCGTGTCGCGGCTGCCGGCGCGCCACCAGCCGCCGTGCACGTAGACCACGGCGGGCATGCGTGCGGCCGGCGGTTGCTTTGGGCACACGATGTGCAGGCGCAGCGCGCGACCGCCGCCCATCCCGAACTCGACGTCTTCGATTAGCTCCACCGTCGGGGGGATCGCTGGTCTTTCGGCCACAGGAATGTCCTTCTAGGCTGTGCTGCGCGGGGCTTCGGGGGCTTCGCTACGGAACGGGTTGCGGAAGTCGCCCTCGTCCCACGAGACCAGCAGCTGCGAAGCAATGAAGATCGAGCTGTACGTGCCGCTGATGATGCCGATCGCCATGATGGTCACGAAGTCGCGGATCGTCTCGCCGCCCAGCAGGATCAGCGCCACCAGCACCAGTACCGCCGTCAGAGAGGTGTTCAGGGACCTGCCGAGCGTTTGGTTGAGGCTGGCGTTCACGGCGTCACCGAGGAGTGGGTTGTAGCCCGCCGCCTCGGCCCGGCGCACGTTCTCGCGTATCCGGTCGAACACTACGATCGTGTCGTGCACGCTGAAGCCGACGATCGTCAGCATCGCAGTGATGAACAGCGTGTCGATCTCGAAGTCGAA
>CAZNHI010000100.1:0-7514 GCA_964572535.1 uncultured Dehalococcoidia bacterium | reverse complement strand
CCGCCTTGCCCGATCCTACGTTGTCAAAACTGTAGCCGTGGTTCGTCGCCCACTTCGCCACGCTTTCGGCGCCGCCCTTGAGCACCGTGATGTCCAGCGCGTCGATTCGCACCTGGATCAGCACCTCGGCGGCCGGGGCTGATGCCCCCGCTGAGTCGCTGCGGGACTCCTGACGCTTGGGCCGTGTCTCCTGTGCCAGACGCTGCAGGGTCCAGGCGCCGCCGCGTTCGACGTTGGTCGGTACGCCCGGCAGCGGGATCAGCGTGCCGAATTCGCCGCCACCGCCGAGAAACTCGAACGAGGTTACGTAGTGCTCCACGCCGCCGTGGTATGCCGCCAGCATCGTCGTGCGCCCGAGGTTGACCGCCCCGTTAGAGCCGATCAGCCCCGCACAGGCATCGACGAGCCTCGGCGAACCGAAGAACGCCAGCATCGTGAGCATGAGCGCCGCAATCGTTAGTCTTCGCATCGAATTGCCTCCTCACCGGATATCCCGGTTACGAAGCAAGACGACGGACCGGCACGATTAGTTCCCTTTACACATGCAAGTCCCGTGTGAGCTTACCCAGCTCGTTGACCGCGCGTCCGCGACGGCAAGATAATGCCGCGACTCTCTCCGGAGGTGCGCGCATGTCCCTCGATCCGGCTCTCTTCCGCCCCGAAGCGATCGATGACGAATCCCGCCAGCTGATCGAGCAGGTCAAGGCCATGGCGGCCGCCGGCCCGCCGATGCACACGCTTTCGCCCGAGGAGGTACGCAACCTGCGCGCCGGCACCGGCCGTGGCCCCGGCGGCCTGCCGATCATCTACTCCGAGAACGCGATCAATCGCACGATCGCCGGCCCTGCCGGTGAAATCACGCTGCGTTGTTTCATCCCGCCCCGCGTCGACGGCGCCTACCTCTACATCCACGGCGGCGGCTGGGTCCTGGGCAGCGCCGATAGCGGCGACGTACGCCTCGAAACGCTTTCCAACGACCTCAACCTCGCGGTCCTCAGCGTCGAGTACCGCCTGGCGCCGGAGAATCCCTACCCGGCCGGCCCGGACGACTGCGAGGCCGCGGCGCTCTGGCTCGCGCAGAATGCCCAGAGCGAATTCGGCACGGACAAGCTGATGATCGGCGGTGACTCTGCCGGCGCCCACCTCGCCGTCGTCGCGCTACTGCGCCTGCGCGACAAGCACAGCATCACGCCTTATCGCGCCGCCAACCTCGGGTACGGCGTCTTCGACGTGGGCGGCACGCCCAGCGTGCGCAACTGGGGCGAACAGGCGGTCATCCTCAGTGGACCGATCATGAAGTGGTTCGGCGACCACTTCGTGCCTCCCGGCCACCAGCAGGACCCGGACGTCAGCCCCCTCTACGCAGACCTGCGCGAGCTCCCGCAAGCCCTGTTTACGGTCGGCACCATGGACCCGCTGCTGGACGACTCCACCTTCATGCACGCCCGCTGGCTAGCCGCGGGCAACCAGGGCGAGCTAGCGGTCTACCCGGGCGGTATCCACGGCATTACAGGGTTCCCCACGGTGCTTGGCCGCAAGGCGGTCGCCCGCCAGGACGCCTTCCTCAAGCAGGCGCTAACTGCGCCCTGAAGCCGGGACACTCCGGCCTTCTGGAGACTGCCGTTTGGCTCCGCCACTCCCTGGTTAAAACGCTGTAAACTTCGGCATGCCCTACGGCGTCCAGTACGCGACCACCTCAGACGGCGTCAGCATCGCCCATTGGGCCATGGGCGACGGCATGCCGCTGGTTATCCCCCCCGTGCTCTCCACGAGCCACCTGGAGATGGAGTGGCAGATCGTCAGCCGGCGCGCCACCTACGAAGGCCTCGCCCGCGGCGCTCGCGTCATCCGCTACGACTGCCGCGGCATGGGCATGTCGCAGCGCGACGCTATCGACTTCTCAGTCGAGGCCGCCTGCCGTGACCTCGAAGCCGTGGTCGACCGCCTCGGCATCGATCGCTTCGCCATCTTGCGGCTGCCCAGCGCCGGCGACCTGCCCTTCGCCTACGCCGCCCAGCATCCCGATCGCGTCAGCCACCTGGTGATCTGGGAAGGGCACTCCGTCCAGGACGACCTTGACCCCGAGAGGCTCGGCCAGCTGCGCGCCATCGACCCCGTCATGGATGCGGACTGGGAGCTCTACGTGCGTATCCGAGCGCGGATCATCGCCGGCTGGGACGGCTCCAACGCGCCGATCGTCGAGTCCATCCTGCGCGAAACCCACTCTGTCGAATCCGCCCGCGCGATGAACGCCTCGCTGATCGCCTCCGACCCTACGCCCTACCTTGCGTCGATCCAGGCGCCGACGCTGGTCCTCTACCGCGGCGGCATCCGCGCCCGCGAAGACAACGCCCGCAGCTTTGCCTCGCGCATCGCCAACTCGCGCCTTGTCGTCGTGCGCGAGCCATCGATCGGCCCCTACCCCAACTCGAGCGGCGTGACTGCCATGCTCAACTTCCTCGACCCCGACAGACGCCTGCGGGAAGAGGAATACCTGCACGAGCCCGACGACCACGAACGTGAGCCCAGCTCACTTCGCGTCATCTTGTTCTCCGACCTGGAAAAGCATACCGCGATGATGCAGCGTCTGGGCGATGAGGGCGGACGCGCCGTCCTGCGCGAGCACGAAATCATCACACGCGAGGCCCTGGCGGCCTATGGAGGCTCCGAGGTGAAGACCATGGGCGACAGCTTCATGGCGTCCTTTGGCTCCGCCACCCGCGGCCTCGAGTGCGCGATTGCCCTGCAGAAAGCCTTCGCCGACCGCAACGCCACCGCGGACGAGGTCCTGCGCGTCCGCGTCGGCCTCAGCGCCGGTGAGCCGATCGCCGAGGCCGACGACCTCTTCGGCGCGGCCGTGATCCAGGCAGCCCGCATCGCCGATCAGGCAAAAGGGGGCGAGATCCTGCTGGCCAACGTCGTGCGCGAGCTGGCGGCCGGCAAGGGCTTCCTCTTTTCAGACCGCGGCGAGATGGTCCTGCGCGGCTTCGACGACCCGGTGCGCACCTACGAACTGAAGTGGGACCAGTAGCCCGGCCACTTCGCCGCCGGGTACGGTGACCGTTAGCTGACTGTGCTCTAGGATTGGCGAAACACCCCGCCCTGATCCTGGCCTGGAGACCCTAGTGCGCATTTCGCAGCGAATCGCTAACATCCCCCCGTACCCATTCGTTGAGATCACCCGCAAGATCAACCAGAAGCGCTCCGAAGGCATCGACATCATCACCTTTGCCATCGGCGACCCGGATATCCCGACGCCGAAGCACATCATGGACTCGCTGCACGCCGCTGCCGACGTGCCCGCCAACCACCGCTATCCTGAGTCTGACGGCCTCCCGGAGCTGCGCCAGGCGATCGCGGGCTGGTACCAGCGGCGCTTCGGCATCACCCTGGACCCGGATAAAGAGGTCTTGCCGCTGATCGGCTCCAAGGAAGGCATCGCCAACATCGCCTACTGCCTGATCGACCCGGGTGACGTCGGACTCGTGCCGGACCCCGGCTACCCGGTTTACAGCATGGGCACGATGTTCGCGGGCGGCATAACCCACTACATGCCGCTCAAGGAGGAGAACGGCTTCTTGCCCGACTTCTCTGCCATCCCGGATGACATCGCGCGGCGCGCCAAGGTGCTCTGGCTCAACTACCCCAACGCGCCCACCGCCGCCGTGGCCTCACTCGAGTTCTTCGAGGAGGCTGTGCGCTTCGCCAAGAAGTACGACATCGCCATCTGTCACGACTGCCCTTACAGCGAGGTAGCCTACGACGGCTACAAGCCGATCAGCTTCCTGCAGGCCGAGGGCGCCCGCGACGTCGGCATCGAGTTCCACTCGCTGTCCAAGAGTTACAACATGACCGGCTGGCGCATCGGCATGGCTGTAGGCAACCAGACGCTGATCGACGCGCTATTCCGGATCAAGAGCAACGTTGACTCCGGTATCAACCAGGCCGTGCAACGCATGGCGATCACCGCCCTCGAAGGCCCCCAGGACTGCATCGAGGAGCACAACGTCATCTACCAGCGCCGCCGCGACCGCCTCGTCGAGGCGCTACGGGCCTGCGGCTTGCGGGTGAACGTGCCGGCCGCCAGCCTTTACATTTGGGCCAGGGTCCCGGCGGGCTACACCTCGGCGGAGTTCGCGGCCCGTCTCATCGATGAGATAGGCGTGGTCGTCACGCCCGGCGGCGCCTTCGGGCCCTCCGGCGAAGGCTTCATTCGCCTCTCGATCACGACGCCGGACGACAGGGTGGAAGCAGGGGCAAGGCGACTCATCGACTGGGCCGGCAAGAATAAGTAGTCATTCCGTTGTCTAACCCACCAGCCGATGCGGGCATCGCCGGCAACCTGGCGCGGCGCCTGCCCTTCTTCTACGGCTGGGTCGTCGTTTACATAGGCTTCCTGGGCGTCTTCATGATGGGCGCCACCTCGTTCTGGGGCCTGCCCGTGTTCAGCGGCCCCATGATCGAGGACACGGGCTGGTCGCGCGCCAGCATCTACCTCGCCCTGACGCTGCGGTTCATCGTCGGCGCCTTCGGTGGGCTGCTGCTCGGCCGGTTCGCCGACCGTCGCGGCGGTCCGTCGCGCCTCCTGCTTATTGGCCTCCTGATCGATGCCGGCTCCATGGCCGCCCTGCGCTGGGTTGAATCACCCTTGATGTTCGTATTGCTCTACGGCGTGATTGGCGGCGCCGGCAATACCGGCATGCGCGTCACAGGCGGCACCCTGATCCCGAAGTGGTTCATCCAGCGACGCGGCGCTGCCGTCGGCTTCTCCTCGATGGGCGGCGGCCTCTCTGCTCTGATCATGGTGCCGCTAGTTTCCATCCTGGTCAGCCAAGTGGGCTGGCGCGACGCCTGGACCGGCCTCGCCGTAATCATGTTCATCATGGTCCTGCCCTGCGTGCCCCTCGCCGTGCGCTCTCCGGAGGACATCGGCCTCCAGCCGGACGGCATCGACCACGCGGCACGCACGCGCGCCAGCCCTGGCTACATGACGGAGCGCAGCTACACGCTGCAGGAGGCGCTGCGCATGTCGCAGTTTTACCTGCTGCTGGCGGCGATCATCTTCGGCTCGTTCTCTCTTCAGACCGGGACGATCATCATGGTGGAGCACTTCGCAGACATCGGCTTCTCGAAGACGACCGCCGCGGCGGCTGTCTCCGTCTACGGCTTCTTCTCGATTGTCGCGCGTTTCGTCTGGGGCTTCGCCGCCGACCGGCTCACGGTACGCCTGGCGCTGGTCGTGCAAGCGGCGCTTACGGCGGTTGGCGCCTTTCTCATGATCGAGATCGGCGGCGTCTGGAGCCTGTACGCCGTCGCTGCCTACCTGGGCATCATGCTCGGCGGCTTCCCCACGCTGGGTCAGCTGATCTGGCCGGAGTTCTTCGGACGCTTCCATATCGGCAGCATCGTCGGCATCACGCAGTTCTTCACGACGATTCTGGGCTCCTCCGGACCGTTCATCGCGGGCTACATCCACGACAGCACCGGCACCTACACCACCTCGCTGTGGATCGTGGTCGCGACGTGGCTACTCTGCGCCCTCGCCACCTACGCCGTGCGTCCCAAGCGCGATCCCGTCGACGTAACGTCGACCGCCCCGAGCACCGGCTGACCCTGAGAACTCTTAATGCTTTAACATCTCCAAGGCGCGCCAGCGGATGGCCGGCGCGTCTCGCGCCGGCGCCAGGTAGTAGCAAGTAGGGACCGTGAACCCAGCACCCGACGCCAGCTCCTTCGCGGCCCGCGTCGCCGCGCGACTGCCCTTCTTCTACGGCTGGGTGATCATCTACATCAGCTTCTTCTGCGTCTTCATGATGGGCGCCATCTCCTTCTGGGGCATCCCCGTCTTCGTCCGTCCCATGCACGACGACACCGGCTGGTCGCACGGGAGCATCTTCATCGGCCTGGCGCTGCGTATGGTCGTCGGGGCTGGTGGCGGGCTACTTCTCGGCCACCTCGCGGATCGCAAAGGCTGGCCGCCGCGATTGCTGCTCATCGGCATCCTCGTGGACGCCTGCGCCTTGATCTCTTTGCGCTGGGTCGAGAGCCCCCTGCAGTTCATCTTGCTCTACGGTGTCGTGGGTGGCGCCGGCAACACAGGTATGCGCCTCGTCCAGTCCACCTTGATCTCCAAGTGGTACGTGGCCCGGCGCGGCACTGCGGTGGGGTTCTCCGCCAACGGCGGCGGCGTTTCAGCGCTGGTGATGGCGCCGCTGACCGCCCTGCTCATCTCTGAACTCGGCTGGCGCGACGCCTGGACGGCGCTGGCTGTGATCATGCTGGCCCTGCTGCTGCCCTGTGTACCCCTCGCCGTGCGCTCTCCGGAGGACATAGGCTTGCTGCCCGACAACGGCTACAGCGGCGCCTCGGGTAGCCGGCGCTCCGCCATAACCGAACGCAGCTACCATCTCTCAGAGCTTATCGGCACCTACCGCTTCTGGTTCCTGATGCTCGTCATGCTGATCGGCACCTACTCCCTCCAGACGCACACGGTGGTCATGCTGCCCTACTTCAGGGAGATTGGCTTCTCCTCCGGTGTGGCCGCGGCGTCGCTCTCCGTCTACGGCGTCTTCTCCATCGGCATGCGGTTCGTCTGGGGCATGCTCGCTGACCGCTACAGCGTGCGCCGCGCGATTATCATCCAGGCCGTGCTCACCGGCATCGGAGCGCTGATCCTGCTGCAGATCGCCGGTACCACGACCCTGTACATCGCGATGGCTTTCCAGGGCATGACCTTGAGCGGATTCCCGCCCCTCAGCATCCTGCTCTGGCCGGAGTTCTTCGGCCGTATGCACATCGGCAGCATCGTCGGCTTCTCGCAATTCTTCGCAACGATTGCCGGCGCCGGTGGCCCGGTGATCGCCGGCTTCGTCTACGACCAGACCGGCACGTACGAGCCTGCGCTGTGGTTCCTGGTTGGCTCCTGGCTGGTCTGCGCCGCCTTCATGACCATACTCAAGCCCACCTACCAGGCACACCGCGACGCGCCCGCGCCGGCGACCTAGCACTCCGCTACAATGGCTGCGGATGCCACGTCAAAGGACACGACACTTCACCAGCGGCCACGCTAACGGCCTGCACTCCACCGCTCCCCTCGTAGAACGCGCCTACCTCGTCGCCGTGCAGCGCCGCAGCCGTCACCAGGGCCTCGACGCCGAGGCCTCCCTGGACGAGTTGGCGCTGCTGGCGCACACCGCCGGCGCTGAAGTTGCCGGGCGCTCCGTGCAGCGCCTCGATTCGCCGAACCCCGCTACGTACATCGGCAAGGGCAAGGTCGAAGAGGTAATCGCCGAACGCCAGGCCTGCGACTACACGATGGTCGTCTTCGACGACGAATTGAGCCCTTCCCAACAGCGCAACCTCGAAAACGCGCTCGGCGTCAAGGTGCTCGACCGCACGGCGCTGATCATCGACATTTTTGCCCGCCGCGCCCAGACGAAAGAGGCGCGCATTCAGGTGGAGCTGGCTCAGCTCGAATACCTGATGCCGCGCCTGGCGGGGCAGTGGAGCCACCT
>CAZNHI010000099.1:0-7516 GCA_964572535.1 uncultured Dehalococcoidia bacterium | reverse complement strand
GGCGCCAGCGCGGCGCTACGCGCGGCAGGCTTGCTGGCCGGCAACGCCCTGCTCGACAACCTGCACGACGCCGAGGCGCTACTCGCGCTGGGCACCCGGCTCGAAGGGCACCCGGACAACATGTCGCCCTGTCTGCTCGGCGGCTTCCAGGTCAACGCTCGTGACGCCGAGGGCCACGTCTTGCACCTCGCCGCGCCGCTGCCAGGCGACCTGAAGGTCGTCGTCTTCGTGCCGGACTTCGAGATGCCGACGCAGGAGTCGCGGCGCAAGCTGCCGAAACAGCTCTCGCGCGAAGACACCGTGTTCAACGTTAGCCGCGTTGCCCTGCTGGTCGCTGCGCTGGGTGCTGGCCGCTACGACTTGCTGGACGAGGCGACGCAGGACCGTATCCACCAGCCCGTGCGCTCCGGAATCTTCAAAGGCCTCGTCCCGATCATGAATGCCGCGAAGCAAGGCGGCGCCGCGGCGTCCTACCTCTCCGGCGGCGGCTCAACCGTAGCAGCATTCGTGCAGGGTGACGGCGACACGGAGCGGGTCGCGCGGCTGATGACGCAGGCGGCGATCGCCAACGGCTTTAGCGGTCGCAGCATGATCACGAAGCCGACCGCGCTGGGCGCTCATCTGGCCTGAAGCTTGTAAACTCCTGGGCCCGCGGTTAGACTCGCGCTCATGAACGAACAACCTACGTCTGCCGCTCCTGCATCCTCAGAGAACGTCACCGGAATACGAATCGTGGCGGCGCTGATCGATATCGCGGTGCTGTTCGTCGTATTCGTGATCATGGCCGCGCTGTTCGGTGACGCCGGCAGCAACGAAGACGATTCAGGGTTCTCCTTGAACCTGTCGGGCCTGCCTGCACTGATCTACTTCATCATCGTGCTGGGTTACTACTTCCTGCTGGAGATGTCCGGCGGACAGACGATCGGCAAGAAGGTCATGGGTATCAAAGTCGTCGCCGTGGACGGCGTGCTGACACCGGGAAAGGTAATCATCCGCACGCTGCTCCGGATCGTGGATGGGCTCCCACTCTTCTATCTGATCGGCATCATTGTGATCGCGACCTCACAGCGCAAGCAGCGCATCGGCGACATGGCAGCGGGCACAATCGTAGTCAAGGTCTGAACCTACCGCATTCTCTATAGCGTTCGCCGCGCCTTAAGATGATCCCGTGGCGCTTGTCGTTCAGAAGTATGGTGGTAGCTCGGTCGCGAACGCGGAGCGCATCCGCGCCGTAGCAGACCGCATCCGCCGGCGCCGCGACGCCGGCGACGACGTAGTCGCCGTCGTCTCGGCAATGGGCGACACAACGGACGACCTCCTGGCCCTGGCCCACCAGATAACCGACTCTCCCAACGAGCGCGAGCTCGACGTCCTGCTCTCCACCGGCGAGGCCGTGTCCATGACCCTGATGGCGATGGCGCTGCACGCGCTCGGCGTCGAGGCGGTCAGCCTCACGGGCGCCCAGGCGGGCTTGCGCACCGACTCCGTGCACCAGCGTGCCCGCATCCTCTCGATCGAGCCCGAGCGCATCCGGCGTGAGATCGCTGCCGGGCGCGTGATCATCGTCTCCGGCTTTCAGGGCATAACCGAGGAGCTGGAGGTCACGACCCTGGGTCGCGGGACCTCAGACCTGACGGCCGTCGCGCTCGCCGCCGTGCTCGAGGCGCGCTGCGAGCGCTACACGGACGTGGACGGCGTCTACACGGCCGACCCTCGTATCGAACCCAAGGCGCGCAAGCTCAAAGAAGTGTCTTACGAGGAGATGTTGGAGCTTGCCAGTCGCGGCGCCAAGGTCATGCAGCCTCGCGCGGTCGAGATCGCTTCGGTTTACAACGTACCCATCTACGTCGCCTCCAGCTTCACGGAAGCGACCGGCACCCTGATCCACGGAGGCGTCAACATGGAGTCTTTCAACCGCGTACGCGGCATCCCCCACGACCTCGACGTTGCCAAGATCACCCTGCGAGGTGTCCCGGACCGCCCGGGCATCGCGGCGCACGTCTTCGAGCCGCTGGCGCAGTCCCACATCTCCGTGGACGTCATCGTCCAGAACGCTTCCGCTGAGGGCCTCACCGACATGACGTTCACCGTGAGCAAGGGCGACCTGTCTCGCGCCATGACAGTCGTCGACGCGGTAGCCCGCGAGATCGGGGCGGGCGAGGTGATAACGGATGACCGCATCGGCAAGGTGAGCATCGTGGGTACCGGCATCCAGAGCGCCCCCGGCTTCGCGGCGCGCATGTTCCGCTGCCTGGCAGACGCCGGCATCAACATCGAGATGGTGTCGACCAGCGAGATCCGCATCACCTGCATCGTGCAGGCCGACCGAGTCCAGGACGCCGTGCGCGCGCTGCACACCGCCTTCGAGCTGGAGCACGCCGACCCTTCGGAGCTGGCGTAGCTAAAGGTCGAAAAGCTCCGCTCCCACGTAAGCCACCAGCAGGCCGCGAATCACGTTACCCGTCACCACGACCGCCATGAAGGGCCGGAAGCCGATGCGGGTCGCGCCCGCCGTTATCCCCGCGAACTCGAAAATCGGGTCCGGTATCACCGAAAGCACGAACAGCGTCGGTACCCAGTAGCGCGACATCAGCCAGTTAACGACGTGGATCGAGCGCTCGACGGCGGGCCGCAGCAAGCGAGGCAGCTGAGGCTGGGTGTGGCGCGCCGCCTCCGACGCCACGAGGCCGGTCATGTACGCCGTGGTCTCGCCCAGCCCCATTCCCAGCCCCCCAACGAGGCCCGCTGCCAACGGATTCAGCGTCTCGGCGCCGCTGACGATCAGCGCGTGGCCGATCGCCAGCAGCCCGGGTACTGGGATGAACACGGTCGCGGTGCTGAGCAGGTTAGCGAGGAAGATGCCCCCGTAGCCCAGCGCGTCGAAGCTGCTCTCCGTGTCCTCCCGGCCGTTGACCAGCATGAAAACCAGCAGGGCCAGAGACGGCAGCGTCAGGGCAATGGTGGCGATCGCGGCGGCGACGTAGCGGCCCTTACGCGACCTGGGCGAATGCTCCAGCAGCCAGGCAAAGGTGCGTAGCGCCAGGCGCTCCTCGGCGGATGTGGCGCCGTCCTCCCGGTCCATCGGTTAGCCGAAGAAGATCTTCTCGCCGACGTAGGCGAGGAGCAGGCCGCGGGTGATCTTGCCCGGGGTCACGGCGCCCATGAACTTCCAGAACGGGTAGCGCGTGGCGCCCGCCGTCCAGCCAGCCACCTCGAACAGAGGATTGGGCACAACCGAGAGGGTGAACAGCGTCGGCATGCCGTAATGCGCCATGAGCCAGTTCACGGCGCTCGTCACTTTGTTGATCAACGGCTGCAGGCGTGAGGGAGGCCTGATCTCCTCCTCGCGCGCAATTAGAGCCGCGGCCATGCCCGCCACGTACGCTGTAATCTCACCGAGCGCCATCCCGAGGCCGCCCAGCAGGCCGACCCAGAACGGGCTGAGATTGCTGGCGCTGCTGACGATCAGTGCCTGGCCCGCCGCCGTCAGTCCAGGCACTGGGATGAACAGCGTCGCGGAGCCGCCGAGGTTGGAGAGAAAGACGCCGGCGTAACCCAGCTCGCCGAACCAGCTCTCAGTGGACTCTGCTTTGCCCCAGGTGGCGTAGAGCAGCGCCAGCGACGGGATCATCACGATGACCACGACGATCGTGCCCACTAAGACTTTGCCGCGCGTTGACCTGGGGGCTTTCGCCATCAGCCACAGGTAGGCGTTTACCGCCCAGCGGCCGACGCGGCTCTCCTCGATCTCCTCGAGGATATGCTCGGCTGCTTCCGCGAGTTCGTGCGGCAGCTCTTCGATCTCTTCGAGGACGTGCTCAGCCGCCTCGGCTACCTCATGCGGTAGCTGCTCGATCTCTTCGATAATTTCTTCGGCCAGAGAATGGTGATGCGTAGGGTCCTGGCGTCCGCCCTTGTCGTCTGGGGCGCCGGGTGGGTCAGGAGACTGCGTCGTCGTCCGCCTCGAGGTCGTCGAAGTCCAGCTCGTCCGGACGAATCGAAACGACCGAGGTGACGCCTTCAACCTTCTCCATCAGGATGCGCTCGATGCCGAGTCGCAACGTGAGCATGCTCATCGGGCAGCCGTGGCAGGTGCCCACCATCTGCAGCTTGACGACACCCTCATCGCTTACGTCGACGATGTTCACGTCGCCGGCGTGCGAGTGAATGTAAGGACGGATACCGTCCAGAGCTTTGTCGACGCGGTCGTAGAGGTCCAGCACAGGGCTCATGGTAGCACGCAGCCCGGCTGGGACTCACTGCGTCGCGGGCTCAGGATCGCCGAACTGATCGCGCAGAAAGTTGAGGATATTCCAGCGGTCTTCCTCGCTGATCGCAGTCTCGAATGAGGGCATGATGCCGCTTAACCCCCTGGTCATTACGCCGAAGAAGAACTGGTCCGGGTGGAACGGTATGTGGAGATAGAGATTGGCGGGCGGGATGGGCAAGGACGCCGCCAGCGGCCCGTCGCCGCGGCCGGTCTCGCCGTGGCACTGGATGCAGTTGTTCATGAACAGCATCCGCCCCCGTTCGATCGAGTCAGGCGTCGAGGCCACCGGGTTGTCGGCAGAAGCTTCATCCTTCGAGAGCGGCTTGTCGAAGTGCCGCCCCACAATGATCCCCAGCGCGATGCCCATCGCTACCAGGAGTCCTAGCGAGATCAGTGGCCGCATCCGGAAGCCGGGCGTCCGGTACGCCACCTCTTCCGCGATCCAGGCCAGGTGGCCGTCCGGGTACCCCGGCCTCGGCAGGCTGCCGAAGAACAGGATGCCCGCACCCAGCGTCGCCACGGCCAGCAAAGCCACGGCAGCGGCCGTGAACTCGATCGGCGAGTCGTAAGCGCCGCCGAGGCGTGCCCCGGACGCAACAGGAGCCGCGCCCTCGATGTCGTTCTGGAAGTCCAGCCGCAGGTCGAAGCCGGCGTTGCGACGGATGTTCAGCGTCATCGTCCATTTGCCGGGTTCGGTCAGGTAGGGGCCCTGACCCAGGTAGAAGGTCGGCGGGTTGCTCGCCTCTAGGGGCAGCCGCGAGATCGAGCCGAATCCGCCCGGCTGCGTGAACTCCAGGCGCAGGTTCTCTACTGTGTCTGTTGCGCCCGCCAGGTACACCTCGAAGGTGTTCACGCCCGGCTGGTTGGGATCTACGCGCAGCGTCACGAACAGACCCTCGGCGTCTGCGGTGCGCACGTAGACCTCGTTGCCGCCGCCGGTGTCCTGGATACGGCCGCGCGTCGGCGTGATCTGCACGAGCAGCCCCACCACTGCGAGGATGGCCAGCGCCACGCCCAGTTCCCAGCGCATCGTCGTGCTGAGGTCGGCTTCGGTGTCTGCCAGCAGCTCCTGGCGGCTCTTGATCTGACGTTCGCCGGCCTCCTGCACCAGCTGGGGGCGTAGCAGATAGGCGTTGCGCGCGCCGATCGCCAGCAGCGGGATCAGGAGCACCAGCTTGGCTAGCAACACGCGGCCGTAGCCGGTGTCCAGCAAGTCGGCGAGGCTGCCCAGTTCTACGAGCGAGTTCACCACGCCCGTGAACAGGAGCAGAGACACGCTGATTACCGCGATGATCGAAAAGCGCCTCAGCGCCGCCGCCAGGACGAGGTAGCGCTCGCCATCCTTGTAGGCCGTTCGGGCCCAGCGAAAGTAGACGATCAGCAGCGCGAGCATGCCGATCCACACCGAGGTCGCCAGCAGGTGCACGAAGTCTGACAGCGTAGCCCAGAATGCGCCGCCGCCGGCCGCGGCGTGGCTAACGCTGGAGGTGCCTACCAGATAGACGATGCCGCCCGCCAGCGTGGCAAAGGCCAGCGCCCGCTGGGGCCTCGGACTGTTCCACGCGACCAGCAGCGACAGCGCGGGCAGGATTAGCGCCGCGTGCCTGATCAGCCAGCGTTCGCCCCAGCGCGTGTCCAGCACTTCCGAGACGCCGGCGTTGATATCGACGGCCTGCAGCGCCAGCTCGCTGACCCCCGCGACCGCCAGGACGAGTAGCGCGCTGCCCACCACCAGCCACGCCTTGTGTTCGAATTCAATCCTGGTCTCGGGCCTGCCTGCGCCGGGCGAGACCAGCGCCAGGAAGGCCGCTCCCCCGACCAGCACGCTGCCTGCGATCAGCAGCAGCGCTTTCGTGACGACGCGGAAGGGGTCAGGGTTCTCGCCTGTGGTGGTGCTGCTGGTGGCCTCGGGCGGGGTTGCCGCCACGCTGCCGTCCGGGTTGAGGATGCTGATCGGGTAGGAGCCCGTGATCCGGTGCCCGTCTACCTTCGAAACGTTCTGCCACTGGACGTTGACGTAGCCCGGCGATACGGACGAGAGGTAGACGCGCATCAGCGCCTCGTCCGCGTCATCGAACTCTACGCGCTCGTCGACGCGTCGCCCGTCCTGGTCCGTGACCCGCACGGAGCTGAAGGAGCGCTCCAGCGCCTCGCTGAAGTACAGCGTCAACACCGTGGGCGGCTCGCGCAGCTGCGAGTTCACGGGCGGGTCGGCGCGGACCAACAGTGCGTGCGCTTCGGCCGGCTGATCGGGCTTGGCCGCCAGGTAGGTCGCCGCTCCCAGCACCAAGGCCAGGAGCAGCCACCGCACATTTGTGGCTCTAGGCACGGTTGCCCGCGATCTTCATCCCAGCGCCGCCGGCCACCAGCCCCACAACCGCGGCAAGGACGACAGTCCATGCGGGAAGGCCGTCAGCGTCATCGTCAGACTCTTCGGCGGTTTCGGCGTCGCCGTCGTCGTCCCCGTCGTCGTGGCCGGTCTCTGCCGTCACGGTGCCCTGCGGCGTGCCGCCGGCCACCGGCGTGCCGTTTGCGGCCTCGAACTCGATGCGTGCGCACTCGCGCGTGCCGCCCCCGTCGATGCGCTGTCTGTCCACCAGCGCCTGGTCCGCGGCGGCCTGCCCGACGTAGAAGACGTAGCAGTCGCCGAAGATCGCGCCGTCCTCGTCATCAAAGCCGCGCCACGTTACCAGGTAGCGACCCGGGCCAAGCGCGCTCTTCAGAGGCACGGTCATTTGCAGGCGGTCGCTGCTGATCTGGGTCTCGCCGGCGTCGACGCGGTTGCCCTGCGCGTCGGTGACGTGCAGGAAGGTCCAGTTGGGGTCACGGCGCAGCTCGCCGGTGAACCAACCGCTGACGGAGATGGGTGCTGCGGTCAAAACCTGGCCCGGCGACGGCTCGAAGCGGATGGGCCTGGAGTGGGCCGAGACAACACCTGCTATCGCGACTGCGCCAAGAGCGGCCAGCGCCGCGGTCAGGAGTAGGAGCTTCTTACGCATGGGTTCCTCCCGGGATCGAAAGCGACGATTCAGGGAGCGGGTGGAAGCTCTCGTGTCTGTTAATGGACCGGAGCCTGCCCGCTAGGCAGCTCTCGGTGGTTGCAGCGGCGTCTCAGCGAACGCGGCGGCCGGCGCCTCGTCGGAGTCGGTTGCACTAACGGCCAGCGAGGACGGCGGCAGCGGCAGCGTCGCCGAGTCCGAGAGCGCCGGACTGGTGCCCGCGCCCCCATCCGAGCAGTCGCCGGCG
>CAZNHI010000098.1:0-7516 GCA_964572535.1 uncultured Dehalococcoidia bacterium | reverse complement strand
GGCGTCGGCGCCGCCTGCGCAGGCCGAGGCGTGGCGGTCGCGACGGGCGTCGGCGTCTCCTCGACCCTTACGTCCGCCTCGTCTGTGTCACCGTCATCCGAGGTCAGATTCAACGAGCCGGCGCTGGCGGCCCGCACGCCGCCACTACCTGTGCGCGCCTCGGCGGCTGGTCGCGGCTGGCTCTCGGCCGTTGCGGTGAGATCCACAGCCGGCAACGGCACAGCACAGCCGAGCGTCAGAAGCGCCAGCGCCAGCACAGCCATAGGGAGATTCTTTGATGCCCTGCTCATGACAAAGCGACCCGCTTTACGGCGGGTCGCGCACTATAACTTAAACGGGAGGGCGATAATTCGTCAAATCGGCGGGCTGGCTCAGACCTTCAGGCCCAGGATCTCACGCGTGATAACGCCGTTCCTCACCTGGATGTTGACGTACATGACGCGGATTTTCGTCGTCTTGCCGCCGTCTTCGATCAGCACCTCTTCGCCCTTCTCAAACCGGTAGTCGGTGTCGATCGTCAGCAGGAGGCCGGCCTTGCGCGGGCTGAACGGGTCAGACTCGTAGAACTCTGTTTTCATAGCGGCATTGTAGCTATCAATTGACAGTTGTCAGTCATCAGTTCGGATTTCAAGCGCTTCGGGCAAAGCGTTGCGCCGGGCTGGCTCACAAGATCAACTGAAAACTGACGCCTACTCGTAGCGCAGGGCCTGCGCGATTGGGATGCTTGCTGCCTGCCGCGACGGGATCAGCGTCATCAGCAGCGCGGAACCGAACGCCAGGCCCGAGATCAACAGCACCTGGTCCCACGGCACCGCGAACGTATTCACGCCCTGGTTCGCGAACTGCTCCGTGATCAGCTGCCGCGCCAGGATCAGCGCGAACACAACCCCGCTCAGCACGCCCATGAAGGCGATGAAGGCCGACTCGATCATGAAGGTCAGACCGACCATGCGCCGCGTGTAGCCAATCGCCCGCAACATGCCGATCTGCTGCCGCCGCTCAACCACTGTCCGGAAGGCGATCACTCCCACCGCCGCAACGCCGACGAACAGCCCCAGGCCCATGAAGCCCTGGATCAGATAGAAAAAGCCGCGCGATAGCTCCCCTTGTTCGTCCAACGTCTGCCGCAGCGACTCGGCTTGCACGCCCAGCGTCAGCAGCGCCCCCTCGATCTCGCGCGCCGCCTGGCGGTTGTCCGTCCCGGGCACTGTCTTGACCAGGTAGCGCGAGGCGTCTGGTGCGCCGTACACCGCAGCAAACGACGCCTGCGACACGTGCAAACCGAAGTAGGTGCTCGTCGAACCGGACTCGATGATGCCGATCAGCTGGACGCGCTCGCTCTGGCGCGTCTCCGGATTGATCATCGCGATCGTCACGGGCTCGAACACCGTGTCACGGCCGTCAATGCCGGTGATGAACGGCGCCGCCCCGAAACCGCCGCCGGCCAGCGCGTTGGAGTCGACCACCGCGAATTTCGAGTCGCCGGAGAGTGCCTCCCAGACGGCACGGTCGCTGCCGTATCCGGCCGCGCGCGCCTGCAGCAGCACCTCATTCGCCTCTATGAATGCCCGGTCCACACCCCGAACCTGGTACTCGGTGAAGTCGAAGCCGCTGCCGTCCTGATCGCCACGCGGGTTGCAGGGCTCGTCCGGCTTAACCTGGCACAGCCAGGCGTTGCGGTCCTGCTTGATTTGCAGCGTCCCAATCGCCTCGATGTCCGCCAGCACCGGCGAACCCTCCTGCCGTAGCCGAGCCTCCAGGTCGCCGATCGGGCTCGAAGGGTTCTCGTCCACCGAGATATCGAAGCCTCCGAGTGCGCGATCACTGAGAAACAGGCGGTTGAAGTTGTGGTTCATCGAAGACATCACGATCAGCGCGAACACCACCAGACAAAACATCGCCATCGTCATGCCCGTGCGCACTTTGTTGTTCAGCGGATAAGCTACCGCCATTTTCACCGAGGGCAGCAATGGCCCCAGGAAGCGCCCCATCTTCGTGATTGGCACCAGGACGATGTCCGCGTTGTACACGACCAGGAAGGTCGAGGACAGCGTCACCATCACGCCGCTGAGGAAGAACATCTCGATGTTGCCCTCGGTCGCGCCGAAGATGCGCTCGATGATCCCGACGCCGATGTCGACTCCGGCGATCGTGAAGTCCCAGGGGTCGAACTCCCAGATGTAGATCAGGTAGACGCCGAGCAGCGTGTAGGTCACGCGCTCGTGCAGCCCGAAGGAACGCAGGATCATCGCCAGGCCCAGTGGCGCTAGCGACAGCCCGAAGAGCAGCACAAACGCCGACTGGGAGTCCGCAACCACGAACGTAGCGAGCACGGCAACGCCGCCGACGAAGAAGACGAATCCCAGGTTGAACAGCAGGAAAAACGCGGCCAGCCCGCAGACCGCAACTCCGATCATGATCGGGATCGCCAGCCAATCGAGACCCGCTGCCGCGATCAACAAACTGCCGAGGAACTGCAGGTATGTCAAGACTGCCAGGAACGCGGCGAACAGTACCCAGTCCTCGTAGTTTCGCGGCCGGAAGATCAAGGCGTACAGCGTCTTCAACAGGCCCCGTGATCCCCAGTTCAGGCGTTGAGCGCTCGGCTCCGGGATGTCGCGGATCGCCCTCACGATGTTGATCAGGCTAATCCGCCAGGACGAGAACGTGACGGTCAGGAAGGTCAGCACCACGCCCAGCGAGTAAGAGATGATCAGGCTGCGCGGGGTCACATGCGGCGAAATGTCGAGATTCGTGTTCGCGAACAGCGCCGACATGATCTGGCTCATACCGATCGCTACCACCACGCCGAGGCCTGTACCGACGGCCGCCGCCAGCACGTTGTACGCCATGCCTTCGCTGAGAAACGTCTGTACCAGGTCCCGGCGTTTCGTACCCACCGCCCGCGCCATGCCCATCTCCGATTTTCGCTCCGCCGCCAGCATGACGAAGATCATGAAGATCAGCAGCACCCCGGCACCGATCGAGAACAAGCCCAGCGCCAGGAAGAACGTTGTGAAGACGTTGCCGAACTCTTCCGCCAGGTTGACTCCGACCTTCTTCACGGCCTGTACCGTCAGCGCCTTGTCCGCGCCGAGAGAAGGCAGCGCCGCCAGCGCAGCGGACTGCACCGCGTCCGAGTGGCGTACGCCGGAGCGCGCGTCTCCGCGGTTCGAGATCGCCACCATCGTCAGCTGACCCGTGGCGTTGAAGAACTGCTGCGCCGTGTTCAGCGGCAGCACGCCGCCCTCCCGGCGTGTCGAGATGCCTACGGAGCCGGACAGGCGCGCGTCCTTGACCACCGCCCTGATCGTGAAATCGCGCGAGTTGTTGTGCGCGAAGAGGCTGATCGTGTCGCCCGCCTTCGCATCCAGCTCCTCCGCCGCCGATTCGTTGATGTAGATCTCGTTCGCCGCGAGGTCGCCCACCTGCACGCGGCCGCCACCCACCTCGCGCAGGTCCGGCAGAGCCGAGGCCGGTTGCGGATCCAGCCCCATGACGTTGAATAGCGGCGCGCTCAGACGCTTCTCTGGGTTCACTGCCACCGCGACGTCGCCGTAGACGGGCACCACCGCGTCCACCAGCGGGTTTTGCGACAACTCCCGCACCAGGGAATCAACCGCCGCGGCCGGGAACGTGTCCTCGCGCAGTGCGCCCTCGCTCGGGTCGTCGCCGAACACGTCCTCGGCGTCGCGCAGCCCAACGATCACCTGCTCGTCCAGGGAGCCGAGCACGCCGTAGACCTGACTCGTAATGCTGCGGTCCACCGTGTCGCCGGTGGTGAACGCCGCCGAGATGATCACCGTGCTCAGCATGAGCCCCAGGACGATGAGCGTGGTTTGGGCACGCCGTCGCGGGATGTTGCGCACGCCCAGCTTGAACATGATGCGGTTGGTGGTAGCCACAAAGGCGACGCTGCCCAGCGACACCGCCAGCAGCGCCAGCAGCACGTACATGATCAGGTTCATGGAGACGCCGAACAGCTCGTTCATTGCGAGGGCGCCTGGAGGGTGCGGGCGGGGCTCGCGCCTGTCCGGCCGCGCTCCGTCAGCATCTCTTCCGCAATCTGCCCGTCCAGCATGTTCACGATCCGGTTCGTTGACTGCGCGATGCGCAGGTCATGCGTGACGATCACGAAGGTCTGCTGGTTGCGCTCGTTCAGGCCGACTATCAGCTCCATGATCTCGTCCGCGTTCTTGGAGTCCAGGTCACCCGTCGGCTCGTCCGCCCAGACAATCGCCGGCTCATTGACCAGCGCCCTCGCGATCGTGACGCGCTGCCGCTGGCCACCGGAGAGTGCCCCGGGCTTGTGGTTGGCCCAGTTAGTCAGGTGCACCAGCTCCAGCGCCTTCATCGCCCGATCGCGCGCCTCCTTCGACGGGACGCCGCTCACGAGCAGCGGCATCTCGACGTTCTCGACGGCGCTCAGCACCGGCAGCAGGTTGTAGAACTGGAAGACGAAGCCCATGTTGCGCGCCCTGTAGTGGCTCTTTGCGTCGTCGGACAGCTGGCTGATGTCGACGCCGTCCACGCGCACGACGCCGCTGTCGATCGTGTCGAGGCCGCTGAGACAGTTGAGCAAGGTTGTCTTGCCGCAGCCGGAGGGCCCCATGATCGCAACCATGTCGCCCTTCGGCACCTGCAGCGAGACGCCGCGCAGCGCCTGCACATCCACCGAATCGGTCTGATAGACCTTCACCACATCCACCGCCTCAACGGCGAACGGAGAGTCGTGATTTGTACGGTCGTTCATCTGCCCTCCCGGATCGATGATGACACGACCCGCCGGATGGGGCCACGCTCAGGAGGCCTCCCCGCCCGCGCCCGGCGCCTGGCCCAGCAGCATCCAGGGGCCCCGCTGAACGTCCATCTGCTTCCATAGGCTTTCAGCCCGGCCCTGGCCTGGCGCTACTTTTCTGCAATATCTCACGATCCTATCTGCGAGCGATCCCGCGATGGTTAAGAAAGCGCTAAGGTCTGCCAGCAACGAGGTCTTGGACGCTGGAGCCGGTGCTGCACGTGGCATACTTTCGCTAAAGGAGCCCTCTCATGACCACCGATAATCCCTTCCTCAGCGACATCGAAGAGCTGCGACGGCGCGCCCGGCAGAATATGGAGCGCGGCGCCGTGACTTCCGCCTACGGCCGCGACATCACGCAGGCGCTCGATATCCTCAACAAGGTGCTCGCCTCAGAAATCGTCTGCGTGCTGCGCTACAAACGTCACTTCTACATGGCGCAGGGCATCCACGCGGAGCCCATCGCCCAGGAGTTCCTCCAGCATGCCAACGACGAGCAGCTGCACGTCGACCAGGTAGCATTGCGCATCACCCAACTCGGCGGCGAACCGGACTTCGACCCTGCGGGTCTGCTTACCCGCGCCGTCTCCGAATACAAGCCCGGCACTACGTTGCTCGACATGATCAACGAGGACCTGCTCGCCGAGCGCGTCGTCGTCATGTGGTACGCCGAGATAATTCGCTGGTTCGGCGACCACGACTCGACCTCTCGCCGTCTTATGGAAGACCTGCTGGCCAAAGAAGAAGAGCACGCCAACGACCTCGCCGGCCTGCTCGCGGATCTGGGTGTGCCTGGCGCCTAGAATGGCTGCGTTCGGAGCTACTCGCCGTCTTTAGAGGACTTCCGCAGAAAGTCCTCTATGTCCTGGACGATGCTCTCGGTCGCCGGCAGCTCCTCGAAGAGATCGTCCCCGTCGCCGTCCTCGCCATCACCTTCGGAGTCGACGCGCTCCTCCAGAGACTTCACGTAGTCCGACACCTCGGTGTTGCGCGAGGTCGCTTCGTTGAGCTGCGACTCGAATGCCGCGGAGGCGCGCACCATGCGTCCCAGCGGCACCTCCAGCGACAGCATCGCGGTCAGCGACTTGAGGATCGCGAGCGTAGCCGGCGGGTTCGGTGAGGCCGAGACGTAGTGCGGCACGTTGGCCCAGACGCTGCCCGTTTCCACCGCCGCGTCCCGTAGCGAGGCGTTGAACACCCCGTTGATCCCGGTCGGGCCCTCGTAGCGGCCGCCGCGAGTGTAGATGCCCGCGCGCTCGAGCATCTCCGGGTCGGGCGCCGTGCCGGTGACGCGCATTGGCCGCGTGTGCGGGTAATCGACGAACAGGGCGCCGAGGGAGATTACGAGATTGACCTTGAAGGTCTCGATTACCTCCATCAGCGCCGCGACGTACGCCTTCCAGCGCAGATGTGGCTCGATGCCGTTGAAGATTATGAAGTCGTGCTCTTGCGCCTGATGGTAGTAGAAGGCGTTTTCCGGCCAGTCAATGCGGCGTTCCTCGCCATCCCAACGCACCGTGGGGCGCAACTGGGTGAAGTCGTAGAACTCCTCCGCCTCAAATTCGGCCAGACGCGTCGCGTGCCAGCGATCAATCAGATACTGCGCCGCGCCGCTGGCCGCGCCACCGGCGTCCGACCAGCCTGCGAAGGCGACGACCAGTGTGGGCTCTTTGAGCTCTGGTGTCTGAAGAATGCGGAGCGGGGTCATCCAGGTGGCCTCCAGTCCGGGGCCTCAGTGCCACTCGTCCTGCCTTCGATTCTAGCACGCAGGTTAGAAGGAACAGGCAGGACACAGAGAGCAGAGGGGTCGGTTAGGAACCTGTTCCGTCTGTTCCGAGAGGATGGGAAGGGACGCGGGTTTTCCTTGGTTCCCCGCGGGCGACAAGGGAGGTGGGTGTGGTGCCAAGGGCCGGGATCGAACCGGCGACCCCAGCTTTTTCAGAGCTGTGCTCTACCGTCTGAGCTACCTTGGCAGGAGCTTCAACTATAGGAATTCGCCGCTCGGCAAGTCAAACCAGCGTCGATTACCTGATATCGCCGACTACTGTCCGCATCGCGGTCGTTAGCGTCGACAGCGCCTCGGCGTCCGGGCGGTTCGACCCTCCAACGTCGACCTGGATGAAGAACGTGTCGGTGAGGATTGCCCCCGTGAGGAATCGATAGTCGTTAGGCGTGTTCTGGCCCGGGACCGCTACCGCCTCTTTACCAATGCCGGCAACGGCCTAGCCATCCGGGCGCGACTTGAAGCTGTTGGTGAACACAGAAGCGCCGGCCTGCGCCTGGCGGATCGTCACGTGGACAAAGCGCCGCCCCGTGGTGCTTCCCTCCCATTGGCAGACCGACAGGGCCGGCGTGGACGAAGTGGCGGTCTTCTTTGCCACCGCTTCGCTCATGGCCGCCGCGACCTGCGGCTCCGTCAGCAGAGCGCACCGCTGCTACTGCCGCTCGAGCCGCCTCCAGACGCCGGGGTCGCTGCCGGCAGTTGCGTGGCGCTCGCGCCGACGCCACCTCCTCCACCGGAGCCGGACGGAGTGGGCGTAGGGCCGCTGGCATCCTTTTCGCCATTACCGCAGGCGAGACCGAATACCAGGCTCAAACCGATAAGCAGGGCGATGCCGTAACGCATTTCGCATCTCCTATTGGGCAGACCTTCTGTGCTGAGAAATCTAGCCTTCGAGCCGTGAACGCGCCAGCACTACCGGACGGATCATCGCGGGC
>CAZNHI010000097.1:0-7538 GCA_964572535.1 uncultured Dehalococcoidia bacterium | reverse complement strand
GCGCGCCAGGCTGTGCTCTCGATCATCAACGCCAACCACTCGGACCGCTGCCTCACCTGCCACCGCCGCGTCCACTGCCAACCCGGCGACATCTGTCTGCGCGACGACACCGTGACCCACCGCTGCCTGACCTGCGCCAAGAACTACCGCTGCGAGCTGCAGACCACAAACGAGATGCTGCAGATGGCGAACGTCGAACCGTGGCTGGGCGAAGAGCGCACCTACTATGAGTCTGACCCGCCTGAGGCCGACCGCGCCAACCCCTTCCTCGAGTTCGACCCGCAGATGTGCATCATCTGCACCCGTTGCGTGCGCGCCTGCGATGAGGTTCGCCACACTGGCGCCGTGACGCTGGCCGGACGCGGCTTCAGCACGCGCATCGCCTTTGGCGCCGGGGGCGCCATTCACGAATCGAACTGTGACTTCTGCGGTTCCTGCATCGATGTCTGCCCTACTGCGACGCTGCTGGAGAAACCGAACAAGTGGATCGCCAAGACCGAGACTTGGGTCTCGACGACCTGCAACTCGTGCAGCGTCGGCTGCACACTGAGCATGGGCGTCCGTAACGGCAAGGTGGTCATGGTAAAGCCGGACCGCCTAAACCCAGTGAGCTTCGACCAGATCTGCGTGCGCGGGCGTTTCCACTACGACGCCGTCAAGACGCGCGACCGCCTCACGCGACACCTCCTACGCCAAGGCGACGCCCTCCAGCCCGCGACCTTCGAGGCCGCGGTGGCGCACGCTTCCGAGAAGCTGACCGGCGTGATCAAGGCGCACGGCGCCGGCAGCGTCGGCGTGCTAGTTGCGTCCTGGGCAACGAATGAAGAAGCGTACGCGGCGCAGAAGCTGGCGCGGGGCCTCATCGGCACTGAGAACGTCGACTCCACGGCGGGGCCTGTGTCGGGGGCTGTCGGTGCGGCCCTGACGACGGCCTTCGGTGGCGAGGCGCTGCAGAGCGACCTCGCAGACCTGGTAACCGCGTCAACCATCGTGGTGATCGCGGACGACCTCGAGTCCAGCCACAACATCGCCGCGCTGCGGGTCAAGGACGCGGTCGTGACCAACGGTGCGCGGCTGGTCGTTATTAGCTCACGTTACGGCGAAGTCTGCGACTTTATCGCGCCGCCGCCGTCCGGCTCGATCATGCCGTCGCCTCAGAAGGTGCACTCAGCAGAGCCCACCGGTGTCTGGCTGCGACCATCTGCTGGAGGCGAAATCGCCACGGTTGCGGTCCTGGGTCGCATCCTGGCGACGCGCATGGGCTCCCAAGCCGAAGGTCCAGACGAGGCGCCGGGCGTCAGCGCCGACGACCTCGGCCGCGCCGCAGACATCATCCAGAGCATTGGCGAAGGCAAACTGGCCATCGTCTACGCGCCGTCCGCCGCTTCGCCGGTCATCGCGGGCGAGGGCACGAAAGCCGCGGCAAACCTGGCAGCGATCTGCCTGGGCGACGGCGCCTCTCAGGCGTTGCACGTTCTGCCTACCGAGGCCAACGTGATCGGTATCCGCGACATGGGCGTGCGGCCCGGTAGCGACGGCAAGCACCTGAACACGATGCTCTCGGGCGGAGTCAAAGCACTGGTCGTGGTGGGTGATAACCCTCTAATGCTCGCACGGGATCGGGACGCTGTAGAGGCGGCGCTGAAGCAGCTCGACTGCCTGATCGTGATCGACGAGCTGCGCACTGAGACCGCCGACCTGGCACACGTCGTGTTTGCTGACCTGCCGTCCTACGGCAAGGACGGCACATTCACCAGCGCAGACCGTCGCATCGGCCGCTTGACGCGGGCAGAGGCCGCAACCGGCGATCAGCGCGACGCGCTCGAGACGCTGGGCGCCCTGGCTAGTGCGCTGGGCGCTGGCCTCGGCAAAGATTTCTCCCTGGCGACGGATGCCGAGAGCCTGATGGACGAGATCGCCGTGGGAGTAGACGGCTACGCGGGCGCAACTTACGGCGCACTGGAGTCCGGGCGCACGCGGGCGCTACGCGGGTCGCAGAGCACGGCGAGCGTGCAGGCCATCGACCTGCCGGCGCTGCCTACGGCCAACGGCCGCCTGCTCCTAACCACCTCCCGGACGCTGTTCACCAGCCTCGAGGGCGCCTCGATCAAGTCCGAAGAGGCCGACAAACTGCACCGCGAAGAGTTCCTGGAAATCAACCCGCAGGACGCCGCGGCTCTGGGCATCGGCCAGAACCGGCCCATCGTTGTGACCAACGGTTCGCACGAGCTGACGCTCTCTGCGGCGCTCACAGACGTGGTGGCGCAAGGGTCCGTCTTCCTGCCGTTGTATTTCGAGGGCGGCCTCGTAAACCGTCTCCTGCCGGTGGACGGCGCTCCCACGACGGTCAGCGTCCGCCCCGCCTGATCTCAGACCCGTCCTGCTAGAATTGCAGCACCAACCTTACTCAGGCGTGCGGTGATAGCTGCCGGAAGACATCGCTAAAATGAAACTGCCGCTCTTCCCGTTGAGCCTCGTCCTGTTCCCGGGACAAACGGCGCCGCTGCACATCTTCGAGGAGCGCTACAAGGCAATGCTCAAGCGCTGCCTGGATGAGCAGATCGCGTTTGGCATCGTCCTGATCAAGGACGGCGGACGTTTCGGCCGCGGCACGCCACACCAGGTCGGTACCACAGCACGCGTGATCAACGTCGAAGAGGTTGAGGCTGGTAGCTGCCCGATGCCGGCGCCGCACAAGGGTAGCTGCTTCCACATCTCTGTAAGAGGCGAGGAGCGCTTCCGCGTTGGCGACATCAACCGCCGGGAGGCCGAATACCTGGTGGGCGAGCTGGAAACGTATCCGGACGAGCACGCACCGGAGCCGGCGCTGCTCATGGTGGCACAACGCGTCGCCGCCCTGTTCGACGAGTACTACCGCGAGGTCGTGGCACTGACAGGAGGCTGGCAGCGCGGCGCCTTGCCGGGCGAGCGCACCCTGATCTTCGATATGGGCATGCTTGCTAACGGCTCAGCAAGCTTGGGACGCGAGGGCGAGGAGGCGAAGCGCACGATTCTCGTCCCAGCGCTGCCCAGCGACCCCGGAGCCTTGGCCAACGTGATCGCGGCGGAGCTGAACGTACAGCCCGCGGTGAAACAGGAATTGCTGGAGTCTCCGTCCGCGCTGACGCGGCTGCAGCGCGAGGCCGAAATCCTGGCGGAAGAGACGCCGCAGATCGAAGAGCGGCTGAAGATGCACTATCGCCGGCGCTTCGGCGAATTCGGACGCGCCAACTAGCACGTCGTGCGAATCCTAGTCACCGGAGGCTCAGGAGTCCTGGGCCGCGCTCTGATCCCCATCCTGGAAGACGCCGGCCACGAGGTCATGGCTCCGAAGCACGCCGAGCTGGACCTTTACGACGCGCGGGCCGTACACCGCGCCCTCGATGGCGTCGATGCCGTTTATCACCTCGCGACACGCATCCCACACCGTGAGGCTCAAAGCCAGCCGGGGGCCTGGGACGAGAACAACCGTCTGCGCTCGGAAGCGTCGCGAGTACTGGTCGATGCTGCGCTCGCAGCAGACGTGAAGGCCTTCGTCCTCCCCTCCGTGACGTTCGTCTATCCAGCAGAGGGAGCGGTGGACGAGGAGACGCCGGTGGCGCCAGCCGCGAACCTGGGTTCGATGATGCAAGCGGAGGCGCAGTGTCAGCGGTTCGCTGAGGCAGGGCGGCACGGTGTTGTGCTGCGACTCGGGCTGCTGTGGGGGCCGGGCACAGGCTCCGAAGCGCCCGTAGACCGCTACGGCGCCACGCTCCACGTCGCGGAAGCCGGCAGAGCGCTCGCGGCGGCGCTAACCGCGCCATCGGGCGTTTACAATGTCGTTTCTGACGGCGAGCGTGTAGCGAACGCGCGGTTCAAGGCCGCGAGCGGCTGGCGGCCCACCCTCTAGCGGCCGGAGTGCCACTGGCTCACAGACGGCACGCCGGCCAGGGACGTTGCGCTGGTCACCGCCTTGATGATCGCGCGCTCCACGGCGCGGACGGCGAAGGCCTCCAGCGCAACGGTGCGCGTGGCAGCGATTTCGACCTCACCGGTGGCGAGCGCGAATATCGCGTCGCCGTCACCCAAGGTGTGCACGGGACGGATGGCGCGAGCCAGGCCGTCGTGGGCGATGGACGCCAGGCGGTTAGTCTGCTCCTTGGTCAGCGCTGCGTTGGTCGCCACCACGCCGATCGTCGTGTTGCCTTCAGGCACGCGACGTGAACCGGTGCGCAGCGACTCCATCGTGTCGAGAAAGGCGCCGTTATCGCCGCGGGGCCCAACGACTACGCTACCGTCCTCGCTGCTGACCACGTCGCCGACCGCGTTGACGACCACGATGGCGCCGACCACGAGTCCGTCCGTGAGTGCCTCGCTGGCGCTGCCGATGCCGGCCTTGAAGCGCCGACCCTGGCCGGCAAGCTTGGCGGCCGTGGCGCCTGTCCCACCGCCGACGCTGCCCAGCGCAACCCGGCCACCCTTCGCAGCGGCGGCAGCAGCATAGCCAGACTCAGCTGTCGGCCGTACGTCTGACTTGCCGATGCCGAGGTCGAAGATCACGGCGCCGGAGACGATTGGGATGAGCTGGCCGCCGAACTGGATGCCAACGCCGTGCTCCTCGCACCAGCGCGTGATGCCGGTTGCGACGCTGAGGCCGAAGAGGCTACCGCCCGTCAGGAAGACAGCGTGGACGGCCGTTGAGGCGAAGCCGGGCCGCATAAGGTCGGTCTCGTAGGTGCCGGGGGAAGCGCCGCGCACGTCGACGCCCGGCATAGCCCCGGGCTCGTAGAGGACGACTGTGCAGCCGGTGGCGGCGTGACGATCCGTCCAGTGGCCCACCTTGATGCCGGGGACGTCGGTTATGGCGTCGTACTTCGTGGTAGCTGCCATGGCTCCTCAGCGCGCGACGGCGACGTAGTAACGCAGGTCGCCGGTGATTGGCCTGGCGCCGTCGTTCACCGCTTCGACCACGATACAGCCTACGCTGGCGGAGCCCGAATTGCCCTGCTCGATTGCGACCACCGAACCCTGCAGTTGGCCTTCGAAGCGCAGTTCGCCTTTGCCGTTGACGCGCCAGCGGAAGAGAAACGCCAGCGTGGCGCAGTCGGGCGACGTGCCAAAGGTCGCGGCGAGCTTCAGCGGTTCGATGAATTGCCGCTGGCCCGGCGGGACGTCCAGCACCAGCGAGCCCTCACCGAGAATACGCAGAGCGGGGCTGATCTCCGGCGGCATCAGGGTCGGCGTGGGGCGTGGCTCAGAGTCGCCGCCGCTGCAGGCGATCACGACCGCAGTCAACAGCGGGAGGACACAGACGAGGGCGAGCCTCACAAGTCGTGGGTTTGCAGGTAGGCGAAGACCAGGTTGGAGGCGGCGCGGGTGGCGGAGTCGATGGCGTCCACGACCTGGCCCATCGCGGTCTCGTCGGCGGTGAGGCCCTGCACGTAGATGCTGCGCCGCTTCGAATCCAGGACGAGCACCGCGACCTGGTCTGGCGTCAGGTTGGCGGCTGAGCCGCTGAGCCACCTGGCGTCCGAGGCGATGACGGCGCCGCCGACCTGGCCCGCCATCTGCGCCAACGCCTGTGCGCCGGACTCGCCGTGATCCGTAACCTTGCGCAGGTCCTGCGTCAGCTGATGGATCGCGACGGAGACGGAGTAGGCGTCTTCCTTGTTGAGGTGGGAGCAGAGCGAACCCACGAAGGCCGGTAGCGGCAGATCGAGGGCGGCGCAAAGCTGGGCGTCGTTGACGTTGCGAATGGCCTCGAAGAAGCCCTGGGAGCTCTGCTGGTCGAGGCGGAACTCGAGAAAGGTCCTGACGATGGGCGCCTCGTGGCGGTTCTTGAAGGCCAGAAACAGGCCGGCGAGGTCGCTCATGGCGAGTATGTACTGCTCGAAGATCTGCATCGCCAGGACTTTGCGATGCTCGGGCGACTCAAGCGCCAGACCTCGCAGGCAGGTCTCGGCGACGATCAGGCGGCTGCGAGCGCCGAAGCTCCGGTAGCTATCGAGAAAGCCCACGTCGATTTCGTAGAGGTATTTGTCGAAGCAGGCGGGACAACGCGCGTCGCCGGAGTGCGACTCTATCGAAGTGCCGCAGTCGCTGCAAAGGTCACTGGGGGCCGGTTGTGAGGTCATGCGCTATGCCCGCGGCGCTTCGTCCTCCCACCAGTCAACGTCCTGGCAGACGATGTCGAGGCGGGCGACGCCAGCTTCGATCCTAACACGGGCGTAGCCAGGTCCCGGCGACCGGAACTGGGGGAAGAGAGACCCCAGGAGCGAGAGAGGCCCTGGGCTCAGGAGGTCGACGCCCTTCAGTCGCAGCGACGCTCCTACTGGCGGCTCCTGCGAGGCCTGAGAATCGTTAACGCCGCGGAACGTGACGGCGATTGGTCTGCCATCAGCGCGATGGGCGTGAAGTACGAGGACACGACCGGCAGCCTCGCGCTCTGAGGAGTCGTAAAAGGCGCCTTCGAGGGCGTTGTCGAGGATGCGGCGCAGGCGCGTGCGCTGGTCGGTGAAGCCTAGCGCTGGCATTTTGGGCAGTAGTGAGTGCTGCGCCCGCCGATCTTCGTGCGCTCGACGATGGCGCCGCAGGTGTAGCAGGGCTTGCTTGTGCGGCGGAAGACCTTGACCAGCATCTGCATGCCCCCGGCGTTGCCATCGGCGTCTGCGTAGTCACGGAAGCTGGCGCCGCGGCTTTCGACTCCCAGTCGCAGCACGTTGCGTACCGCCGCGTGCAGCTTCGAGACCTCGTCAAGCGAGAGGCTGGCCCCGAGGCGGCGGGGGTCGATGCCGGCTTCGAAACAGGCCTCGTCAGCGTAGATGTTGCCTACGCCGGCGATGTGGCGTTGGTCCAGGATGATCGCTTTGACCGGCGCCTTGCGGCCCGCCAGCACGGCGACGAGGCCGTCCAGCGTGAAGCCTTCGCTCAATGGCTCCGGGCCGAGGGGCGTGGACATCGCCTGGTCTACGTCATCGACGAGCCAGAAGCCGCCGAACTTGCGGATGTCGGTGAAGCGCAGCTCGCTGCCGTCGTCGAGGACGAGGACGGCGCGCAGGAAGCGGTCCGTTTCGGCGCTGGCTGCGCGGTGCAGCAGCTTACCGGTCATGCGCAGGTGGATGACGATCAGTGACTCGGTGTCGAGGCGCAGGACGAGGTACTTGCCACGGCGCTCCACGGCCTCGATGCGCGCACCCACGACGCCTTCTCGAAAGGCGGCCTCGTCGATGCCCTTGAGCACAGGCACCGGCTTGCCGGTGTCGGGCGGGATGCGCAGGGCAGTGATGCGCCGGCCGGGGATGCGACCTTCGAGGTCCCGGCGTATAGTCTCAACTTCGGGGAGCTCAGGCATTGAATATTTCAGTCATCAGTTGTCGGTTTGCCG
Organism: uncultured Dehalococcoidia bacterium; assembly: GCA_964572535.1. Taxonomy (GTDB): domain Bacteria; phylum Chloroflexota; class Dehalococcoidia; order DSTF01; family WHTK01; genus WHTK01. The sequence goes on along the minus strand of CAZNHI010000097.1, from coordinate 175 downwards.
CTAGCCGGCGCCAACTCTAAGCCATGATAGCGCCAGGGGCGTGGCACCTCAAAAGGGCAAAGCTAGGGGCGTACGGACGTGCGCCCCTAGCTTTGTGACGAGAGGAACTGAATAGCGTATCTAGGCGCTCATGTTGATGATTGGTTTGACGGCGCCTTCGAGGCGGCGGCTGAAC
>CAZNHI010000096.1:0-7580 GCA_964572535.1 uncultured Dehalococcoidia bacterium | reverse complement strand
GCTTCTGCACCGGCTTCGGCCAGGTATTCACGTAGCGCAGCTGTGTGTACTTACCGTTCCAGGCAAACGGCTCGGGTTCCGTCCACGCCTTGATGATCAGGTCGTGCGCTTCGTGGTACTTCTCGCGCAGCGTGATCGGCACCTGGCCGTAGGCGAAGTTCGTGTCCATCGTCGTGCCCAGCGGGAACCCGGCGACCAGCCGGCCGCCCGAAATGACGTCCAGCATCGCCATCTCTTCCGCTACTCGGATCGGCGGGTTGTACAACGCGATGCTGTCGCCCAGCACCACGAGGCCCGCGTTCTTCGTCCGGCGCGCCAGCGTCGCAGCCATCAAGTTCGGCGAAGGCACCAGGCCGTAGGCATTCGAGTGGTGCTCGTTGACGCAGATGCCGTCGAAGCCCATCTCCGCGGCGAACTCCAGCTCGTCCAGGTAGTCGTTGTAGGCCCTGTGTCCGACCACCGGGTCATACACGTTGCCCGGCAGGTCGATGTAAACGCTGTGGTAGCGCTCACGGAAGTCCGGCGGCAGATCCGGATACGGCATCAGGTGGAAAGAGTGGACTTTCATGCGTGTCTCCAACCCGGCTCGCCGAGCGCGGCCATACTATCACCTTCGCGTAAGACAGAACCTAGCAAGGCTGGGCCAGTTGCGCTAGTCTAGTCACAGATTAACTTAATGCCTGAACATGCTGAAGCGATGTAGTTATGAGGTCGACAACCGAGATAGAATTGCTCATGGCTTTCGCGAATTCAAAGAGCCACATGCGCCCCTTTAGCGGGGTTCGGGGTGTCCCCCGGCTTTAGACACAGAAAGGCGTCGCAATGCTGAGTGTTCAGGACAACGAGCTTCTCTGCCACGTCGGGCCCGGCACACCCATGGGCAACCTCATGCGCAACTACTGGATCCCGGCCTTCATGACCAGCGAGCTGGCAGCTCCAGACGGCCCGCCCGTACGCCTGCGCTTGCTTAGTGAGGACCTCATCGGCTTCAGGACGACGTCGGGCAAGGTCGGCCTCGTCGCCAGCGCCTGCCCCCACCGTGGCGCCTCGCTGTTCTTCGGCCGCAATGAGGAAGACGGCCTGCGCTGCGTCTACCACGGCTGGAAGTTCGACGAGACCGGCGCCTGCGTCGACATGCCCTCAGAGCCCGCCGAATCAAACTTCAAGGCGAAGGTCAAGGCTCGCGCCTACCCCACTCAAGAGCGCAACGGCGTCATCTGGGCCTACCTGGGCGCCCGCGAAGTACCACCACCCCTGCCCGATATCGAAGCCAACCTCGTGCCTGCCCGCGACAACGCCGTCCGCAAGGCGCTGCGCGACTGCAACTGGATGCAGGCCCTCGAAGGCGACGTCGACACGAGTCACCTCGGCTTCCTCCACTTCGGCCACTCGGCGCCCGAAGACGCGGTCAAGGGCAGCTTCGATTACTACGTGCGCAAGGACCGCGCCCCACGCTACGACGTCCTGGACACCCCCTTCGGCACCAGCTACGGCGCCTACCGCCCGGCCGAGGAGGACACCTACTACTGGCGCATCGCCCACTTCCTCTTCCCCTTCTACTCCATGATCCCCACCGGAGACCTCGGCAAGCAGGTGATCACGCGTGCCTGGGTGCCCGTTGATGACGAACACATGATGTTCTGGAGCCTCACTGTCCCCAGCACCATCGCCAACGGCCAGGGCGGCCCCGGCTCCAACCAGCCGTCGCCCAGCCCCCAGGGCCGCGGTCAGGCGACCAACCAGGAGTGGGACTACCAGCCGGACACCACTGGCTGGCTGGGCCGATTCCGCCTCACCCAGACCCGCGAAAACGACTACTTGATCGACCGCGAAGCGCAGAGCAGCGGCCGCAGCTACACCGGCGTCCCCGGCATCCACCAGCAAGACCAGGCGATCACCGAGGGCATGGGCGTGATCTACGACCGCACCCACGAGCACCTGGGCACCTCCGACGCGATGGTGATCCGCACGCGCCGCCGCCTGCTCAACGCCACCAAGGCGCTACGCGACCAGGGCGTCCAACCGCCCGCCGTCGACCAACCGCAGCTCTACCGCGTGCGCTCAGGCGGCATCCTCCTCCCCCGCAACGTCGACTGGCTGACGGCAACCGAAGACCTGCGCCTGCCCAAGGTTCCGGCAGCGGAGCCGGTTACGCTGTAGCAGATTTAGATAGTCATGCGCCCCTTTAGCGGGGGTTTGGGGGCAGAGCGCCCATCTTCAACACCCCGGCAGCGGAGCCAGTTACGCTGTAGCAGATTTAGATAGTCATGCGCCCCTTTAGCGGGGGCTCCGGGGGCAGAGCCCCTATCTTCAACACCCCGGCAGCGGAGCCGGTTACGCTTTGACAGCCCACCAGTCCCTCCGCGGTGCAAAGCGCTACATGCGCCCCTTTAGCGGGGGCTCCGGGGGTTTCCCCCCGGCTTTCAGTACCGGTTCCGGCCGCCGCCAGTTACGATGTGCGAGAGTTAGTTTCCAGGATGCCGCAGGTTGAAACCTGCGGTGTCGAGCGACAATCAAGGAGTACGACTAATGGCAAAGGTAGTGGGCGTCTTCAACACGGTTCACAGTCCCTTCTGCTTCATGCAGCCGGAGTTGTGGAACGAGGTCCGCGCCAACCGTTCCTTGCGTGAGGACGTCCCCATGGACGACCTCGACACCAACAAGCAGAAGTACCAGCGCATCCAGGCTGCCTTCAGCGTGCTGACCGAAAAGCTCTACAGCACGAAGCCAGACGTCATCGTCATGTTCGGCGACGACCAGCTGGAGGCCTTCGACTTCACCAACTTCCCCTCCTTCGCCGTCTACGTCGGCGACGAATACGAAGGTCCGCTGCCCGCGCACGACACCTCGCAGACCGGCGCCGCACGCGCCGGCGACCGCGACGCCGCACCTCAGCGCGCTCGCCTCGAGGCAAACTCTGAGCTGGGCGTCGGGCTGCTCACCGGCCTCATGGAGCGCGGCTTTGACCCGGCATTCAGCATGGACATGCCCAAGCCTGAGAAGGGCATGGGCCACGCCTTCATGCGCCCGGCCGCCGCGATCACCGACCTCAAGACGCCCCTCCTGCCGGTCTTCATCAACTGCTACTACGCGCCTCAGCCCACCGCGAAGCGCTGCTACGAGTTCGGCGTCGCGGTGCGTGAGTCCATCGAGGCCATGCCCGGCGATCTGCGCGTCGCGGTGGTCGGCTCCGGCGGCCTCTGGCACACCCCCGGCGCCAAGGATGCCTACCTGGACGAGGACTTCGACCGCACGATCCTGTCCCACCTCGAGTCCGGCGACGCCAAGGGTATGGCCGAGGCCTTCGACAGCTACACAATCCCGGAGGGCGACCGCAGCCAGTACATCGGCGAGCGCGCCCGCCAGGCCACCGGAATGCCGGGCTTTGGCGGGCCACAGGGCGGTACCCGTGAGATCTGCAACTGGATCGCCGCCGCCGGTGTCGCCAACGGCAGCCGCTCAACCATCATCGACTACATCCCGGTCTACGCTTCGCCCGTAGGCGCCGCCTTCTCCTACTGCCTCACCCCGTAAGCAGCAGCCAGCAACCAACTAAGGCGCCCTCGCCCCTCTGGGGACAGAGTTAGGGAGAGGGGAACACACCCCGGCGTCCCCCAACCCCTCATGCGCATGCAAGCGCCGTCGTCCCTCCCCCTGCCGAGGGTTTAAGGGCCAGAGCGCCCCCCCATACACGAGACGCCCCCTGCGCCCCTTCAGCGGGGTCCGGGGTGTCCCCCGGCTTTCAACACAAAGCCCCCGGCTTTCAACACCTACACCCCCCAATCTTCGATACCGCGCCAACGAAGATTTCTGCTAGGCTGATGCCCAACGCTGGGCGCACGCCCCGGCGTAGTACTCAGGGCCGGCAGGCCCGGGCGGAGAGATGGGATGAACCAGGTCAGGGACCACCGCGGAGGGGCTGCCGCCAGCGAAGTAAACGCAGAACAGACCATCGCGGAGCAGGCCTTGCGTGCCTCGGCGTTCCGCTTTGAGACGGAGCTTCCGGGGACGGACGGAGACGCCATAGAGGTTATGCTCGCCACGCTGCGCACCGTGCGCGTGCACCGCACCGCCGTGCAGCGTCAACTCGAAGCCCTGGACCTCAAAGTCGGCATGACCGGCGCGCGCTTCACCCTGCTCATGACCCTCTACTTCTCGCGCGAAAACCTGCTGGCTCAGAACGAGATCAGCAAGGAACTCAACGTCAGCCGCACCAACATCACCAACCTGATCGACGGCCTCGAGCGCGACTACCTCGTCGAGCGCATCCCCAACCCCGCCGACCGCCGCGTTAGCTACGCCCAGCTAACCCAGCAAGGCTACAACCTCTGCGTCAAGCTCATGCCCGTGATGACCGTGCTTATGCAGGACGCCACCCGCGGCTTCAGCAAAGACGAGAAAGCGCTGTTCAAGGAGTTTCTCTACCGCGTGCAGCGCAACATCGTCTCAGCCTACCCGGGGCACTACGCCCGCGGCCTCGGCGTCGACCAGGACTGACCTCATGTCCATACCGGTAGAAGCGTTCTTTCACCAGAACGCCTGGGCCAACCAGCGCCTGATCGATGTGTGCAAAGACCTCTCGGACGAGCAACTCGACACTCGCGCCACCGCAGCCTATGGCCCCATACGAGACACACTCGTGCACCTGGTGGCCTCGGAACAACGCTACATCCGGCGGCTCGGCGGCGAGCCACCCTCCACCCCCATCGTCGAGGGCGACACGCCCGGCCTCGAAGTGCTGAAGCAGGCGACGCGGGCGAATGGCGAGGTGCTGGCCGCGCTCGCGGCGTCAGCTTCCCCAGACTTGGTGGTGACCGGCATAACCGAAGGCCTGGCATTCGAGTCCACGGCCGCAGTATTCCTCGTCCAAACGGTCACCCACAGCGCGGAACATCGGACGCAGGTGCTCAGCATGCTGACCACTCTTGGTGTCGGTCCGGTGGATCTCGACGAGCAATTGGACGCCTGGGCCTGGGGAGAAGCCACTGGGGCGCTGCGGACCCGGCCGGCCTGACCTACCCCCACTACACCCGCATCCTCGGCGTAGACAAGGATTAACCCGAAGCGGCGCCAAACGCCCGCCATCGCCGCAGGGGCGCGATCAATCGCGTCCCTGAACGCTCCATCGTCCGACAAGGCGCCTTTGTTTTCACGACTCGCCGCAGGTTCAACCTACAGGGTTCTTCTCAAAGGAAGGAACAACGCCCTGACGAAACTGCTATCGTGTTCCTGGTTCCTTGTTCCGTGTTCCAACGCAGCTCCAGGAGGCCGTCATGCTCAGCGCCCAGGACAACGAGATCCTCTGTAAGGTCGGGCCCGGCACGCCCATGGGCGACGTGATGCGCCACTACTGGCTGCCCGCCTTCAAGTCGGACGAGCTGCCGGCGCCGGACTGCCCTCCCCTGCGCATCCGCCTCCTCGGCGAGGACCTGATCGCCTTCAGAGGCATCTCCGGCAAGGCTGGTCTGCTGGCCAACGCCTGCCCCCACCGCGGCGCCTCCCTGTTCTTTGGCCGCAACGAAGAGGATGGCCTGCGCTGCGTCTACCACGGCTGGAAGTTCGACCAGGCCGGCGCCTGCCTCGACATGCCCTCCGAGCCCGCAGAATCGAACTTCAAGAGCAAAGTGCGCGCGAAGGCCTACGCCATCGAGGAGCGCAACGGCATCGTCTGGGCCTACCTGGGCTCGAGTACGCCGCCGCCGCCGTTGCCCCACTTCGAAGCCAACCTGGTCGAGGAAGGCAACGTGCGCCTGCAGCTCACCCTGCGCGACTGCAACTGGATGCAGGCAGTCGAAGGCGACATCGACACCAGCCACCTCGGCTTCCTGCACTTGGGCGCCAACCGCGCCGAGGACCAGGACCCCGGCACGTTCGACTACTACATGCTCGCGGACCGCGCCCCCCGTTACGACGTGCTGGAGACGCCCTACGGCACCTCCTACGGCGCCTACCGTCCCGCCGAAACGGACACCTACTACTGGCGCGTCGCCCACTTCCTCTTCCCCTGCTTCACGATGATCCCGTCCGGCAAGCTGGGCGAGCAGATCCTCGTGCGCGCCTGGGTGCCCCTGGACGACGACCACACGATGTACTGGGGCATCCTGATTCGCTTCGAACCGGACAGCCCGCGCGTCTTCCGCGCCTCCGCCAACGCCGGCTCCGCCACCGAGGTTCGTGGCACGCCGGTGGCGTCCGGCACCCTGCCTAACACCAGCGACTGGCTCGGACGATTCTGCCTCGAAGCCAACGCGAGCAACGACTACCAGATCGACCGCGAAAAGCAGCGCACGAAGGTCAACTTCACCGGCCTCGCCAACGTACCCCTCGAGGACCAGGCGATCACTGAGAGCATGGGGACGATCTACGACCGCACCCACGAGCACCTCGGCACCTCAGACGCGATGGTGATCCGCACGCGGCGACGCCTGATCAACGTCGCCAAAGCCCTGCGCGATAGCGGCGTCCTACCGCCCGCCTTCGACCACCCGGAGCTCTACCGCATCCGCTCCGGCGGCATCGTCCTGCCGCGCTCGACAGACTGGCTCGAAGCCACAAAGCCCCTGCGCGAACCCACCGTTGCCCCCGGCCTCCCCATCCTGCAGGGCGCCTAAGCCTCACAACAGGCAGGGTTCGTAGGGGCGCAAGCCCATGCGCGGGGGGCGTGGGGGGTGTCCCCCCAGAACCCCTACTTCTTCAGCCCGAAGCTCTTCTCCGCCATCTCCATCGGGGCTGGCTTAGGCTTAATCCGGCGCCCTGAAGCCGATTCTCCGCTTCGGCGCAACAGGCGGAGCCATGAGCTGGCGAATGGCATCGAAAACTGCCTTGAACTGCGCGTCATAGCGCTGCTCCAGCTCCTTAAGACGCCGCGCGAGGTCGCGATACGAAGCAAGCATCTCGCGCAGCCGAACGAAGGCACGCATGATCTCGATGTTCACCTGAACGGCGCGTGGACTGCGGAGGACGCTTGAGAGCATAGCTACGCCTTGCTCCGTGAATGCATACGGAGGGTAGCGGCGCCCGCCCCAGCCTGAACTTGAGGTCACAGTTTGTGACCTCAAGTTGTCGAACTCCTGCTTTGTAAGTTGAAACATGAAGTCGTCAGGAAAGCGCTCGCGGTTGCGCTGGATCGCCTGTACGAGAGCCTTCGTCTGCACACCATAAAGTTCAGCAAGAACAACATCCAGCATTACCTTCTGGCTGCGCAGCAAAAGGATCGAGCGTTCAATGCGCTCAGCAGGGACTATGGAGTCATCAACCACCACGCCGCGCCATCTCCTACTTCTCCAGCCCTACTTCTTCAGCCCGAAGCTCTTTTCCGCCATCTCCAGAATCCCCGCGCTGATCGACAGCGAAGCCGTCGCCCCCGGCGATGGCGCGTTCAGCACGTGGATCGCCCGCTCCGTCTCCACAATGCGGAAGTCGTCCACCAGGCGTCCGTCCGTCTCCACCGCCTGCGCGCGTACACCCGCACCGCCGGATTGCAGGTCCTCCGACGTAATCTCCGGCACCAAACGCTGCAGCGCCTCCGTAAACGCCTTCTTGCTGAACGATCGGTAGACCTCGTGCATACCGGTCTTCCA